>DCIR01000014.1 GCA_002317155.1 Lachnospiraceae bacterium UBA1721 | reverse complement strand
AGCGGGTGATGGGAATCGAAGTGTGAGCGGCCCCTGCAAACCCAGTAAAATAAAGGAGTTTGACCATATCATCACATTTGGTGACACCCAAGGTGACACCCAGCTTCGTGTATTTTCGTAAAAATTACTTATATAGGTATAATACAATATTTCAACCAAAAATCAAGATTTAACAACATTATAGATAGTCTTAATTGTCAGCGGATCAATATGATGATCCGTTTTTTAATTGCAATTTTAAGTGACAATTAGGAGCTATGACTCCTACAGAAAGGAGGCACTCATGAATGAAAATATTTCAGTGAGTACAGGTAATGAAACTGTAGATAAAGTAACAAAATTAGATATAAGTGGAAATGTAACCCCGGCAATATGGCGCTATATGATAGTTAACGAAAAGGGTAGGCCGAACCATATAGCAATTGATATTCTGGCAGACATTGTTTACTGGTATAAGGCATGTGAAGAACGCAACGACAATGGTTGCTTTATCGGTTATAAAAAGAAGTTTAGGGATAACGATTATCTTCAGAGAAGCTACGAGCAAATTGTTGAGAATATGAATATAAGTAAAAATCAAGCAAGGGATGCGGTTGTGTTTTTGGAAGAATTAGGTGTTATCAAAAGAATATTCCGAACCATAGATACACCTAATGGTCGGATAAATAATGTTATGTTTATTGCTCTTAATGCAGATGTTTTAGAAAAACTAACCTATCCCCAAGGAGCTGCTAATAATACTGTGGTTCAAAATGAAATTAATGTTTTGTCAGAGCCGGAAGGGAACACCAATATAACTCTTTCAGAGGAGAATACTGTCTGTGTTGAAGCACCCCAGGAGGCTCCCTGCAAATTTGTATACCCCTCTATGGAAATTTCCAGAGAGGTATCTGGAAATACGCATACACCTATTGGGAAAATCACAGAGATAAATACATATATTACTACAGAGAATAAAACAGATATTACAACAACAAGAATGGACGATCATTTTTTTACATCGTCAGTCAAGCAATATGCAGAGAAAGTGTTTGATGGATTGAACCTTACCGACGATGAAATCAAAAAAGTATTGATTGCAGCGGATTATGTTGTTGGAAGATGTGAGCAAGCGGTGAATCTATTAAAAAAACAATCAATGCCAATAAATAACGTGGTCGGATGGCTTATAGCTGCAATAAAGAATGACTATATTGTTAAGCCGTATGTTAGTAACGACACTGCAAATATAAGTGATGGGGCTCATAAATCAAGAAATATGTCCTGTGGAATGTTTGGCCGCTATCAGCAACGCGACATTGATTTTGATGAGCTAACTAAAAAAGTTTTTGCAAATTGAATAAATGACCATGGATGAGCAGCGTTAAGTAAGGCAAGTTTCGCATAGTGGTAAACCACTATACATCTGCCGGGTCCCTAACCCGACAGAATTTGCCAGGAGCTCCGCTCCTTGGAACCTCAAACAGACCAAATCGGGAGGCAAAATGGAAAACAGTAAATGGCATAAGAACAGAAAAAGACCACGTGTTGTCAGCTTCCGAATGAACGAAAATGAGTATGAAAATCTTATGGATAAGGTAATAGATTCCGGTATGAACAGACAGGAATTTATGATCCATCTGACAAATGGAATGCGAATCGGAACTAAGGAAGAGGCCGATGCGATAAGGGATTTATGTAACACAGTGGCTGATATGAACAGACAGCTTAAAGGTATGGCGAATAACCTTAATCAGCTTGCGAAGGTGGCAAATGCAGCCGGAGAACTGCCCGCTGTTGCTGCAATATCCGGAGTTCAGGAACAGGTCAAGGACATGCGTGAGGGGATAGAAAAACTATGGGAATACTTAAGGCGAATGGTTGCGGAACGTCACATGGCGCCCTGAACAGGGTTATACATTATGTTATGGATGAACTAAAAACTGAGGACGGTCTTATGTGGATTGAGGGGCCATACAGCTATGACAGTATTACACCGGAGCAGGTATATCAGTCCTTCCTGGATGAAAAGAAACTGTGGAATAAGGATTCCGGAAGAATGTATGCGCACTATGAATTATCATTTCACAGGGACGAAAATATAACGAAGGAGCAGGTGCTGGAAGTTGGGAAGGAAGTGTTTGGGCAATGTTTTGATGGCTATCAATATCTGCTTGCGGTACATACGGATAAGGATCATCTGCATGTGCATATGGTGGCAAATTCAGTCAGCTTCGTTGATGGAAGTAAGATTCATACATCCAATGCGGATCTGGAGCATTACAAGCAAATCAGTAATGAGATATTCAGAAAGCATGGGCTGCATGTAGCTGTAAAGGGACATCATTTCGACGGTACTCCCTTTGACGATTTAGAGATTACTTCATGGAACAAAAATACCTATAACATGATAGCCAATAGACCACAGACAAGCTTCAAAATATCATGCATGAAGGCAGTGACAGAGTGCCGCAGTAAAGCAAAAAGCCGGCAGGAATTTGTATCACTGATGAAGCAAAAAGGCTGGGATGTGGTCTGGACTGAAAGTAGGAAAAATATAACTTTCGTAAATGCAGACGGTAAAAGGATACGCGATAAGACAATCGCAAAGGAAATTAATACAAGGATTGATAAGGAGGCATTAACAGATGAATTTGAACGAAATAGACTTGATGGATACAGAAATGAAAGCAACAGAATTGCAGGAAGAAACGGCCAAGAAGGAAACGGAATCTCAGCCGGAACTGCAACCAACTCCACTGGAGCAGCTTCACAATATGAATCTGCAGAGTCTGTTGGAGCATCAGAATGGATTGCTCAAGGAGGAACTGGCACTATCGTATCAGAGATACTCGGAGCTGGCAGACAAATCGAACAAGCAGTTAACGGAGATGCGCAAGCTACTGGACGAGGAGACGCAACTGATCCGGCAGTTATGGCAAAATACAGAGAACGGAAACAAGACTCTGAAGACGAGTCTGAGGAGCAGTATTACGGAATTCAAATGTGAAATGCTTGAAGCGGTCACTGATACTGCTGTGAAGGCTTTTAGAGGCTACGAGAACACGCTAAATCAGAGCGTAGAGGAAATGGTAGAGGAAACCCAGGAGGCGGTCAGAGAGACCCGAGAGAGCCACCGGAAGATAAAGGATGCATACGATAGATTCTTCTATATGAGAGGAATCCGTGAATGGATTTTCTGGGCAGGAATGATATGCAGCGCGGTAAATTTGATACTATTGGTAATATGTATAACGAAAATAATTACGTAATATAAGAGAGTGTAATATAAAGTGTGTAAGTTACCGGTAACAAAACTTACGCACTTTATTTTTTATGTAAAGTGCGATACTTTTAAGAAAGGAATTGAAAGGATTATGAGTAACGCACTTATGGCTCCAAGAAAAAACAAACGTAGTGATGCAAGTCGTGCCATCGCACAGGCAATCATTGATAATTACAACCCTGAAACAGCTGAGGATATGCAAGATGCATTGAGGGACATCTTTGGTCCAATGTTTGAGGCAATGCTTCAGGGCGAAATGAATAGTCATCTTGGTTATGACACCAATGATCATGGCTATAAAGATACCACAAATCGTAGAAATGGATATACCCATAAAACACTTAAAACAAGTATGGGCGAAGTTGAAATTGATGCTCCTAGAGATAGAGACGGTTCTTTTGATCCACAGCTTATTCCTAAGCGTACAAAAGATGTTAGTGGCATTGAGGAAAAAGTGCTTTCTATGTATGCTAAAGGCATGAGCCAGCGAGATATAGCTGATACTATTGAGGATATCTATGGATTTGAGATTTCTCACGAAACAATCTCTACTATCACAGATCAGGTAATTGAAACTGCTAATGACTGGCAGAATCGTCCTCTTAAGAAGTTCTACACATTTGTCTTCGTCGACTGTTTATATGTTAACATTCGTAGAGAAATGGAAACAAAGAGCTGTGCGGTGTATGTTGTTTTGGGGTATGATGTAAATGGCATTAAGGATATCTTAGGGATTTGGATTGGTGAATCAGAAGGTAAGCATTATTGGATGCAGATATTTGATGAGATCAAAAGTCGTGGTGTTGAAGATATACTCTTTATCAGTATGGATGGGGTATCTGGACTTGAAGAAGGAGCCAAATCAATTTTTAAGGATGTAGTTGTTCAAAGATGTATTGTTCATCTTATTCGTAACTCTATTAAATATATTCCTTCAAAAGATTATAAAACTTATACAGCACAGTTAAAGAAGGTGTATGGTGCTGCAAGCTTAAAAGTTGCAGAGGCTGAATTCGAGCGTTTCAAGCAGGCTTGGAATCAATATCCTGGTGCAGTTGATGTATGGGTGAGAAATTGGAACCATGTAGAACAGCTTTTTAACTATGGAAGTGCTGTTCGCAAGGTGATGTATACCACCAATGCAATTGAATCAGTGAACTCAAGCTTTAGAAAAGTTACAAAGAAAGGCTCTTTCCCTAGTGAGGATGCCGTTATGAAGGCTCTTTATCTTCGAATTACAGAGCTTTATAAGAAATGGAATGGACGTCCAGTTTCAAACTGGGCTTTAGTTAGAAACCAACTTTCTATGGACGACAAGCTTCAAGCTAGAATCCTTAAATATGAGAATTTTTAAATATCAGGAGATTTGTATATGAGCAAGTACTACGATTATTTCCCAGAACAGGAGCATACTCCAGGTGAGGTTACGATTGATGAGTTTATAGCTGAAGCTATGCGTACGGATATCAAATTTAAGACCTTAGCTGAGGAGCTTCATTTCGAACGTACATCCCGAATCACGCTTATGAATGAGCTTCTCACCTGTTACGAGTACCTTAAGGAACATGATTTATTGCTCTTATACGAAGCTTACCGTAATGGAGAGGAATTACCATTCGACTAGGTTAAAAATAGGCGGTCA
>DCIR01000065.1 GCA_002317155.1 Lachnospiraceae bacterium UBA1721 | reverse complement strand
ATCGCAATCTTCGTTCTGTTTCTTGCGTTCAGCCTGTTACTCTTTAATCCGGTCCGCAAAATGCTTAATGACCGTAAGAAGAGAATACATGATGAGATAGCTGATGCTCATACCACTAAGGCGGAAGCCGATGAGCTCAAGTCTCAGTATCAGGCTAAACTTGAAAATATCGACAAGGAAGCTGAAGAAATCCTTTCGGATGCCCGCAAGCGTGCTCTTGCAAATGAGTCACAGATTGTAGCGGAAGCTAAGGAAGAAGCAGCAAGAATCCTTGCACATGCCCGTAATGAAGCAGAGCTTGAAAAGCAGAAGGCAATGGATGATGTTAAGAAGGAAATGGTTACTCTTGCATCACTTATTGCTGAGAAGGTTGTATATGCACAGATTGATACTACTGTGCAGGATAAGCTGGTAGAAGAAACGCTTAAGGAAATGGGTAAAAGCACATGGCAAAGTTAGTTTCCCAAACTTATGGCGAGGCACTTGTTGAACTCGCAAATGAGGAAGGCATAGCATCTTCGATGCTTGAGGAAATTCAGTCTGTGCGCGAAATATTAAAGAGCAATCCGGAATTTGTTAAGCTGATGCTTCATCCCGGCATTGCCAAGCAGGAAAAGCTGCAGGTTGTCGATAACGTGTTTAAGGGTAAGGTGAGCGATCAGCTGACCGGACTTATTCGCATTGTGGTTGAGAATGAGAGATTCAAGGAAATTGATTCTGTATTTCAGTACTACATCGACAAAGTGAAGGAATCACAGGGAATTGGTGTTGTATATGTTACAACTCCTCTTGAGCTGAGCGATAAGGAGAAATCCAATGTCGTTGCCAAGATCCTTGAGACAACGGATTTTAAGACCGTAGAGATGAATTATTCAATCGATAAGTCACTTATCGGCGGAATGATTATCCAGATCGGAGACCGTTACGTTGATTCTTCTATACGAAACAGATTGGATGATTTGACTAAGGAATTATTACAAATCCAGTTGGGTTAACCCGACCGGAAGAAAGGTTACACTTCAATGAATTTAAAACCTGAAGAAATCAGTTCTGTAATCAAGGAACAGATCAAAAGGTATTCCGCTACACTTGAAGTTGCCGATGTAGGTACAGTAATTCAGGTGGCAGACGGTATCGCACGTGTTCATGGTCTTGAGAATGCGATGCAGGGTGAGCTCCTCGAGTTCCCTCATGATATCTACGGAATGGTTCTTAACCTTGAGGAAGATAATGTAGGTGTCGTTCTGCTTGGTAACTCTAAGAACATTAACGAGGGAGACCTTGTTAAGACTACCGGACGTGTAGTAGAGGTACCCGTAGGTGACGCTCTTCTTGGAAGAGTAGTTAATGCACTGGGCCAGCCTATCGATGGCAAAGGACCCATTCAGACGACCAAATATCGTAAAATTGAAAGAGTTGCGAGCGGTGTTATTACCCGTAAGAGCGTAGATACTCCGCTTCAGACAGGTATCAAGGCAATCGACTCAATGGTTCCTATCGGAAGAGGTCAGCGTGAGCTTATCATCGGTGACCGTCAGACCGGTAAGACTGCTATTGCACTTGACACAATCATTAATCAGAAGGGCCAGAATGTAAAATGTATCTATGTAGCAATCGGCCAGAAGGCTTCTACCATTGCTAACATAGTTAAGACTCTTGAAGAGTTCGGAGCACTTGCTTATACAACAATTGTTGCATCTACAGCGAGTGACCTTGCTCCCCTTCAGTACATCTCTCCCTACGCAGGATGCGCTATCGGAGAGGAATGGATGGAAAACGGAGAGGACGTACTCGTAGTTTATGATGACTTGAGTAAGCATGCTACCGCATACCGTACACTCTCTTTGCTCCTTCGTCGTCCCCCGGGACGTGAGGCATATCCCGGAGACGTATTCTACCTCCACTCAAGACTTCTTGAGAGAGCTGCTCGTATGAGCGATGAATACGGCGGAGGATCACTCACAGCACTTCCTATCATTGAGACACAGGCAGGTGACGTATCTGCATACATTCCTACCAACGTTATCTCAATCACTGATGGTCAGATTTACCTTGAGACCGAGATGTTCAACTCAGGTTTCCGTCCGGCAGTTAATGCAGGTCTTTCTGTATCACGTGTAGGTGGTGCCGCACAGATTAAGGCTATGAAGAAGATCGCATCTCCCATTCGTACCGAGCTTGCTCAGTACCGCGAGCTTGCATCTTTCGCACAGTTTGGATCAGAGCTTGATGATGATACCAAGGAAAAGCTTGCACAAGGTGAGCGCATTAAGGAGGTTCTTAAGCAGCCTCAGTATGCTCCCATGCCTGTTGAGTACCAGGTTATTATCATTTATGCAGTAACCAAGAAATTCCTTCTGGATGTTCCTGTTGCTGACATTACCCGCTTTGAGAAAGAGTTCTTTGAGTTCCTGAATACTAAGTATCCCGAGCTTCCTGTTGCTATTGCTACCGAGCAGGTTATCTCTGATGAGAATGATGCAAAGCTTCAGAAGGCTATCGCAGAGTTTAAGGCAGATTTTCTTAAATAAGCGAGTCGGATTACTTTAAGAGTATGACATACTAGTATGTCACTGAATTTATGAGGTAATTGACTATGGCATCAATGCGTGACATTAAACGCCGCAAGTCAAGTATTCAGGGAACTCAGCAGATTACCAAAGCGATGAAGCTGGTATCTACCGTTAAGCTTCAGAGAGCAAGAGCAAATGCAGAGAAATCCCAGAATTATTTTGACAGTATGTACCGCACTGTTAACAGTATTCTTGCACGTGTGGGACATATAGAGCACAGATACCTTACTCCGGCAACCAGTCAGAGAAAGGCTGTGGTCGTAATAACCTCCAACAGAGGTTTGGCCGGCGGATATAATTCCAATGTGGTGAAGCTGGTTACCAAAAATGATGATTTTAAGAAGGAAGATTTGGATATCTATGCAATCGGTAACAAAGGCCGTGATGCATTATCCAGATACGGATATACAATCAAAGAGGATTTGCCCGATGTAATCGAGCTTCCGTCATATGCGGAAGCAAGTGCACTTGCGGCAAGACTTCTTGAATCCTACGAGGCAGGAGAGATTGGTGAAATTTATCTTGCCTATACCTTCTTCAAAAATACAGTCAGCCATGAGCCGAGGCTTATGAAGCTCCTTCCCGTAGAGGTAGAGCCCGAGGCCGAGAGTGAAGCTCAGGCGGTAATGAATTTTGAACCTGAAGATATTGAAGCATTAGACATGATTATTCCCAAGTACATCAGCAGCCTTATTTACGGTGGTCTGATGGAGGCGGTTGCCAGTGAAAACGGAGCCCGTATGCAGGCGATGGATAACGCTACAAGCAACGCAGAGGAAATGATTGATAAGTTGTCGCTTCAGTATAACAGAGCCCGTCAGGGATCTATTACTCAGGAGCTTACTGAAATTATCGCGGGCGCTGAAGCTATCAGTTAATCAGTAGCCATGTGGTTGCCGCGTTAGGCGGCGGAAAGAGGTATATAAATGGCAGAAAATAAAGGAAAAGTAACCCAGATTATCGGTGCGGTTCTTGATATCCGTTTCGATGAGGGCAAGCTTCCTGAAATTAATGAAGCAATTCGCATCCCGACCAAGGATGGCGCAGAGCTTGTTGCCGAGGTTTCACAGCATCTTGGTGATGATACCGTAAGATGTATCGCCATGGGCAGCACCGACGGACTTATCCGCGGTACAGAAGCTATTGCAACAGGTGCTCCTATTTCTGTTCCTGTTGGTGAGAACACACTTGGTCGTATTTTCAACGTTCTTGGACAGCCTATTGATAATAAGCCTGCTCCTGCGGACGTAACATATGAGCCTATTCACAGAGCAGCTCCTTCATTTGAAGAGCAGTCTACCGAGGCAGAAATCCTTGAGACCGGTATTAAGGTCGTTGACCTTCTTTGCCCTTACCAGAAGGGTGGTAAAATCGGTTTGTTCGGTGGTGCCGGAGTAGGAAAGACCGTTCTTATTCAGGAGCTTATCCGTAATATTGCTACCGAGCACGGTGGATATTCAGTATTCACAGGTGTAGGAGAGCGTACCCGTGAGGGTAATGACCTTTATCATGAAATGAGTGAGTCAGGCGTTATCGACAAGACCACCATGGTATTCGGTCAGATGAATGAGCCCCCGGGAGCAAGAATGAGAGTAGGTCTTACCGGACTTACAATGGCAGAGTATTTCCGTGATAAGGGCGGAAAAGACGTGCTGCTTTTCATCGACAACATTTTCCGTTTCACTCAGGCAGGTTCTGAGGTATCCGCTCTTCTCGGACGTGTACCTTCAGCCGTAGGTTATCAGCCTACACTGCAGACAGAGATGGGTGCTCTTCAGGAGCGTATCACCTCAACCAGAAACGGTTCAATCACTTCCGTACAGGCTGTATACGTACCTGCGGATGACCTTACCGACCCTGCACCTGCAACAACCTTCGCTCACCTCGATGCAACAACCGTTCTTTCACGTTCCATCGTAGAGCTTGGTATTTATCCTGCAGTTGACCCTCTCGAGTCTACTTCACGTATTCTCGATCCCAGAATTGTAGGTGAGGAGCACTACAGAACTGCACGTGGTGTACAGGAGATTCTTCAGCGTTATAAGGAGCTCCAGGATATCATTGCTATTCTTGGTATGGATGAGCTTTCAGAGAGCGACAGACTTGTTGTATCTCGTGCAAGAAAGGTTCAGAGATTCCTTTCACAGCCCTTCTTCGTTGCTGAGCAGTTTACCGGACTTACCGGTAAGTATGTTCCTGTATCTGAGACTATCCGCGGATTCCGTGAGATCCTCGATGGTAAGCACGACGATATTCCCGAGAGCTACTTCCTTAGCTCAGGTACTATCGACGATGTTGTTGAGAAGTACAAGGCTTCAAAGAAGTAATGCTGCATAGTAAATGGTGATCAGAATCACTTTGTGATTTGTTAAGGAGTACCTATGGCTGATAAGACATTCACGCTCCGCATTATTACCCCTGAGAGACTGTTCTTTGAGGGCGAGGCGGAGATGGTAGAATTTAATACTACTGAGGGTGAAATCGGTGTTTATCCCGGACACATTCCGCTGACTGTCATCGTAAAGCCCGGTATTCTCAGAATCCACGAGAAGGAAGGCGTTAGAATCGCAGCACTCCATTCAGGTTTTGCAGAAATCCTTCCCGAGGGAATATCAGTACTCGCTGAGGTCGTTGAGTGGCCTGACGAGATTGATGAGAAGAGAGCCAATGAGGCGCTTACGCGTGCACAGGATCGTCTGAAGGTTAAGACGGAGAATCTCGATATCGCGAGAGCAGAGACCGCCCTTCAGCGTGCAATTGCAAGAATTAATGTACTCAAATAGAGTAGCTTTAGTAGTATAAAAGTGAGGTTCGTATAAGCGTTTATACGCTTATACGAACTTTTTATGATTAAGAATTTATGTAAATAAGTTTTTTAGATTAGAAAAGTTCCTTGGATTTATGAATAAGATAGTCAAATCTATTATTAAGGTGGTTGTGTTGCTGATTATTTTTGTGGCAACACTTTTTATCGCCGCTAAAATTATGAATAAAGACCACGACAATATAACCATGGAGATGGATTATGCTCATTTCCCTTTGGTTAGTATGGTGCGTGGTGACATTATATATAATGAGCTTCATGGTTATGTCAATAAGCAGGAGCTCAGCTGCATGACAGACAATATTACGCTCCTTGATGAGAATAGACAGACCGGATATCATATTGAGACTTTCGGAAGCGCGATTACTAAGCTTGCTTTTGAAGTTCGAACCACAGACGGATTAAGACTTATAGAGAACGGTGAGATTACAGATTATACAGCAGGAATAAAGAGTATTGACGGAGTGCTCAGTCTCAAGGATTTGCTTGAAAAAGACACTGAGTATGCACTTATTCTGACACTTACCGTCGATGACAGAGATGTTTATTTTTACACCAGAATAATTGAGAGTGATAATCTTGCCTTTGAAGAAAAAATAGCCTTTGTTCAGGATTTTCATGATCGTCTGTTCAGTAAGGATGCGTCTCTTGAAATAAAGAAATATCTTGAGACCAATTCGGCTTTGAATGATAATTCGACATTCGCTGAAGTGGATATTCATTCTAATTTTTATCAGGTGACATATGGAGAGCTCTATCCCAAACAGTTGGAGGAGCCGATGTTTTACCTCAAGGACATCTCGGAATCTATGATGACGGTGCTTGTAAAATATATTGTGTTTACAGGCGAGGATGACAATCTGACCTACTATGATACTACGGAGTATTATCGTGTTAAGGTCGGTAAAGAGCGCATGCTTCTCATAGATTATGAGCGCAAAATGGATCAGATGCCGAATGACAGCAAGCTTTGCCAGAATGATAAGATTGTGCTCGGAATCACTGACAGAGATGTGGACTACGCGGAGAGTGAAGATGGCAATACGGTAGCATTTGTAACCGGAGGAAAACTTTACTCATATCAGGCAGCTACAAATAAGCTGACAAAGGTATTTTCATTTAACGGAGATGGTGATTTTGATCCGAGAATAATATATAACGGACACGGAATCAAAATTCTTGATATCGAGGAGTCCGGTAATATTTCGTTCGCAGTTTACGGATATATGAGCAGCGGCCGTCATGAGGGAGAAGTAGGCATAGAGGTCTACAGATTTGACGGCAAGCTTAATACTATTGAGGAATTGGTATATATTCCATACAGCAAAAGTTACGAAATTCTTGATGCCGAGCTGGCTACTCTTTTGTATCTTAACAGAGAGCAGCATTTGTATCTGACGCTTGAAAATAAAGTGTACTGCATCGACCTCGAGCAGAGGACGGTTGAGCTTAAGAATAATGTAGTTAACGAGGATACACTGTCTACCAGTGCGGACCATCGTATTTTGATAAGTACCAAGCTGTATCCTAATTCTGAACTGGCATCGAGTCTTGTGCTTAACAATCTGAATAAAGAGACTGAGATAGAGATTCAGGCGACTACCGGAGATGCTATCAAGCCTTTAGGCTTTGTGGGCGACGATGTCATCTATGGAGTCGCGCATATTACTGATACCTATTATGACAGTACGGGACGTCTGTTTTTCCCTATGTATCAGGTAATTATATGTAATGAGGCAGGCGCGCTTATCAAGTGCTATGAGCCGCTCAGATATTATGTTACGAGCCTCGAACAGAGAGATAATCAGATTATTTTGGAGCGAGTTACATTAGATTCTTCCGGCACAAGCCATGAGGCGGATCCGGATTACATTACTACTGAAGAAAATCCTTCGGATACAAATGTAACCGATGCGACTGCAATTGTTGATATATATGAGACTTATGTGCAGCTCAGACTGCCCAAAACAGTAGATTCGGCGAGCTTAAAAATAGTAGTTCCCAAGGAGATTGTGTATGAAGGCGGACGCGAGCTGACCATCGAAATCACTACGGAGAACAGATATTTTGTATATGATGCGTACGGATTGGAATATATATACAATCTGGCATCAAATGCGGTTGAGCTCGCATATGAAAAATCCGGATGGGTATATGACCACGAGGGAAATCTCATCTGGAAGCGTATTGATCGCAAGACAAGAAATCAGATAATGACGATAACAGAGGATTCTGTGAGCGATGATCGTAACAGCCTTGCGGTATGTCTTGATTCGATGCTGAAAAATGAGGGAATCGTGCGCAATTCCAATTACCTGCTTGAACAGGGAAAGTCGGTTATCGAAATTTTGGAAGAGAGTATGGAGGATTACCTTATTCTTGACCTAAAGGATTGCTCACTGGACAGCGTCCTTTACTATGTGAGCATTGATACTCCTGTGCTTGTGCTTACCGGCAAGCATGAGGCAGTGCTGGTAACGGGCTACAATGACAGCGAAGTTGTCGTGATGGACCCCCAGAAGGGAACTCTTGAGAAGATTCCTATGGCTGAAGCAGAGAGCTGGTTTGAGCAAAACGGTAGAGAGTATATTACCTATGTTGAAAAATAGTAAATAACGACTATAATGGTTTTTAGAATCATTTAGGGAGGATATTTTATGTCTTCGAATGAAAAATATACACTGGATTTTTCCAGACCTGAAAAGATATATTTCGTAGGAATCGGCGGAATAAGCATGAGCGGACTTGCTGCTATTTTGGCAGATGCAGGTTTTACTGTATGTGGTTCAGACAGAAGCAGTAGCGCCATTACTCAAGGGCTTGAAGTTAAGGGAATAAAGATTTTCTACGGGCAAAAATATGAGAATATCACTGCTGATATAGCGTGTGTGGTATTTACAAGCGCGATTCACCCTGATAATCCCGAGTACAGAGCATCTGTGGATTTGGGTCTTAAGACACTTACCAGAGCTGAACTCCTTGGACAGATGATGAAAAACTATAATGTGCCGGTTGCTGTCAGCGGTACACACGGCAAGACTACCACTACATCAATGATTAGTGAGATTTTACTTGCTGCAGGAGTTGACCCCACACTCTCAATTGGTGGAGTACTTCCTACTATCGGTGGAAATGTCAGAGTCGGTGGTCCTGAGTTTTTCGTGACAGAGGCATGCGAGTATACCAATAGCTTTCTGTCTTTCTTCCCTAAGATTTCTATTATTACCAATATTGAGGAAGATCATCTTGATTTCTTTAAGGATTTGGCAGATATTCGTAATTCGTTTAAGAGATTTGCCGAGCTGTTGCCTGATGACGGTGCAATGATTATCGGCGGAGATATCGAGAATTATAAAGAGATAACAGGTAATCTTGGCTGCAAGGTTGTGACCTACGGACTGGATAAGACTGATTATTATGGTAATCCGATGGATTACTATCCTGAGAATATCACATACAATGAGCTTGGCAGAGCTACGTTTACAGCGGTATGCGGTGATGAGAGACGTGAGGTTAGTCTTCAGGTTCCCGGAGAACACAATGTGATTAACGCTCTTGGTGCGATTGCTCTTGCGGATGCGATGGGAATCGACCATGCCAAGTCTGCAGAATCTGTTCATAATTTCAAGGGAACAGACAGACGTTTTGAGTATAAGGGAACAGTCGGCGGAATCACAGTTATAGATGACTATGCGCACCATCCGACTGAGATTATGGCTACTCTTAAGGTCGCTCAGAGGATGGAGCATAATAAGCTTTGGGTGGTATTCCAGCCTCATACTTTTACCAGAACCAAAGCATTTATGAAGGAGTTTGCACAGGCTCTCGGCATGGCTGATAAGGTAGTGCTTCCCGACATATATCCTGCACGCGAGACTGACAATCTTGGAATCAGTTCCAATACTTTGTGTGAAGAAATTCGCAAGCTTGGTACTGATGTTGTATACATTCCTTCTTTCGAGCAAATTGAAAAATTTCTTTTGGAAAATTGCACAAAGGATGACATGTTGATAACTATGGGTGCGGGAGAAGCCTATAAAATAGGCGAATCTCTGCTTGGTAAATAGATTAACCACAATATCCACAGATTTTAGGATGTTCTGATGACTACCTAAACTGTGGATATTTTTACGTGTTCTGTGGATAAGATTTTATTGGACTCAAAATGTCATATTATGTATTTATAAGCTTTTCAGGAACGAATATGACATGGGTGTTTTTTCGTATCCACATTATCCACATTATCCACAGAAGGGTGCTATAAAGCAGTGAAAAAGTGGTACTGTGATTTTGTCCATTTCGCAAAAAAATCCCTTATGTTATAACTGAAAAGGTTAAATATTTAAAAGGGTACATGAAGGTACGCGGGGAGTTTTGCAATGGCAGGTTTTGTTGTTTACCAGGATAGTTATATCGGAGCTACAATCGTTAGCAACCGTTTTATAGATGAATATATGACTGATGCGAATGACGCACAGCTCAAGGTATATTTATACCTTGTACGTATGCTTAATGCGCATCTTGAGACCAGTGTTTCGGATATTGCCGATCGCTTTAATCATACTGAGAAGGACGTACTGCGTGCATTCAAGTACTGGGAGAAAAAGGGTCTTCTTACCCTTGATTATGATGAGGCGGGAACTCTTAACGGAGTTCACCTTGTTAATCTCTGCAACGGAGAGGCTAAGGTCCCTTCTGTCGAGGCTACTCATAAGAAGGTCAGAGTAGGCAAAACAGTTAAGGAGCCTTCTGCAGTCGCTATCGAAAGTGGCGCAGAAAATGTTGTGGCAGCTGAAAGCGGTGCGACAAATGTTGTAGCGGGTGAGGGTAGTGCAGAAAACACACAGGCGGTTGCAAGTGCGGTTCAGCCTACAGGTAAAGTCGCTCCGGCTACAATTACTCAGATTGTGCAGCCTGTTCCTACAGAGCCGGTTATTACAATAGTTGAGAAGCCTTCATACAGTGCGAAGGAGCTTCAGGAGTTCAGCAAGAAACAGGGATGCACCCTTGTATCGTTGGCAGAGGTTTATTTCGGAAAGCCTTTGTCGCAGAATGATCTGCAGACCCTTTGCTATTTCACAGATGGACTCGGAATGTCAGAAGACCTTGTAGATTATCTGCTTCAGTATTGCGCGGATAAGGGCAAGAAGGACTTCAGATATGCTGAGAAGGTAGCTATCGGATGGAAGGAAAAGAATATTACCACTGTCAATCAGGCGACAGGCAGCAGCCTCAGATATGACAAGGTTGTATATACTATAATGAACAGACTTGGTAAGAGCGGAAGCCCTGCCGAGAAGGAGATGGAATACATCAACAGATGGCTTGTTGAATATGGTTTTTCAGAGAGTGTTATCCTGGATGCGTGTGACAGAACCGTACTTGCTACAGACAGCCATAGATTCCAGTATGCTGAAGGAATCTTAAGCAGCTGGAGCAAGAGCAATGTACGAAATGCAGAAGAGATTGTTAAGCTTGACAAGGATTTCCAAAAGAAGGAGTCTGACAAGAAGTCATCTTCAGCAGGATCAGCGCAGGTGGCCGGCGGAAGAAACGGCGGCGGTAATGCAGGCACATTTGGTAAGTTCCAGCAGAACGATATCGATTATGAAGCATTGACCAAGAAGGTATTCATTAACTGACAGTAACGGAGCAGAGCATGGCACTTACTAACGAGCAATTTGATGAATTGATGCGTGAGTACGAAGAGACACGTAATATCAATCGTAGACTCACGGAAGAAAAAATAAATATTATAGAAAAAAAGCTTCCGTCACTGAAGGCTTTTGATAACAGAATCGCTACATTATCTGTTCAGCAGGCGAAGAGTCTTATGGACGGTAAAACACAGCAGGCTGAAGATATAGCTGATGAGATAGCGATGATGAGAGTGAGAAGACGCTCGGAGCTTGAGAGCATTGGCTATCATGAGGAAGATTTGGAACCCGTATATACCTGTGTAGATTGTCAGGATACAGGCTTCATCAACAGGCTTACAGGCCATAAGGAAAAGTGCCATTGCCTGAAAAAAAGAGAGCTGGAAATCCTCTACGATCAGTCCAGAATAAAGGCTTTGTTGAAAAAAGAGAATTTTTCTAAACTTTCTTATGAATATTGCACGGGTGAAGACTTGACTAGATTGCAATCTGCGGTTAGAATTTGCAAGGAATTTGTTGATGATTTCGGCAAAAACTATCGCAACCTTGTGTTTTGTGGTACAGTTGGAACTGGAAAAAGCTTCTTGGCATGCTGTATTGCACATGAGCTGTTGGAAAACTGTCATTCGGTTTTGTATATGAGCGCACCGCAGCTTTTTGATACGATGGCGCAGTATCAGTTCGGTAATGACAGGGAAGGCAAGGCAGAGTTTTCACGAGAACTGTACGATTGTGAGTTGCTTATTATCGATGATCTCGGTACTGAGCTGACTAATTCTTTTGTGGCTTCGTCACTATTTACAATTGTCAGCGAGAGACATAATCACAATCATCCTACAATTATTACAACGAATCTTTCGTTGCAGGATATCAGAGACAGATATTCAGACAGAACTCTTTCGAGAGTTACAGGTAATTACGATTTTATTTTGTTGTCAGGACCCGATGTACGTCAGCTATTATAGAAAACAGGAGATTATTTCAAATGGCAAACCGTGAAGAAAAAAGAAACCTTGAAACCATTCCCGTTGGTTCGTTGGGAATAATTGCTCTCAGGGGTGTTGCTCCTCTTGCTGAAAGAGTAGATCAGTATCTTGTAAAGTGGAGAGCAGAGCGTGAGAGTGAGCACAAGGGATCACTTGCATTCGCCGGATATCAGCGTGGAACTTATATTCTTGAAGCTAAGGTTCCGAGATTTGGCTCAGGTGAAGGAAAGGGACAGATTCTTGAGTCAGTAAGAGGTACCGATCTGTATTTGATCGTAGATGTACTTAACTACTCTCAGACATATTCACTTTGCGGACATGAGAATCATATGTCTCCTGATGATCATTTCCAGGATCTTAAGAGAATTATTGCGGCTGTAGGTGGTAAGGCCAGGAGAATTACTGTTATCATGCCTTTCCTCTATGAGAGCCGTCAGCATAAGAGAACTGCACGTGAATCACTTGACTGCGCATTGGCACTTCAGGAAATGGTAAAGATGGGTGTTGATAACATCATCACCTTCGATGCTCATGATCCCAGAGTACAGAATGCGATTCCTCTCAGTGGATTCGAGACAGTTCAGCCTGCTTACCAGTTTATAAAGGGCCTTCTTAAGAATTATGAGGGACTTAATATTGACGCTGACCACATGATGGTTATCAGCCCTGATGAAGGCGGAATGGGCAGAGCAATCTATATTGCCAACGTTCTTGGCCTTGATATGGGTATGTTCTACAAGCGTCGTGACTATACCAGAATTGTAAACGGACGTAATCCTATCGTTGCTCACGAGTTCCTCGGAACAAGCGTAGAAGGCAAGGATATGATTATCATTGATGATATGATTTCATCAGGTGAGAGTGTTCTTGAGGTTGCAGCTGCTCTTAAGGAGCGTAAGGCTAACAGAATTTTCGTATTCTCGACCTTCGGTCTTTTCACCAGCGGACTTGAGAAGTTTGATGAGGCATATGAGAAGGGACTTATTACCAGAGTTCTTACTACCAACCTTATTTATCAGACACCTGAGCTTCTTGAAAGAGAGTGGTATATCAACTGCGATATGAGTAAGTATATTGCTTATATTATTGATACTCTTAATCATGACTGCTCAATTTCAGATCTCCTCAATCCTAATGAGAGAATTCAGAGCATCGTAGCCAAGTACAAGGCCGGCGAGCAGCTCTAAAAGATGAGCAAGCGATTCATAGAATGAATGGCGCCTATAAAAATAAGCTGATTTTGAAATAGCATTAATATGTTTTAGAATAATAGAGGTAATTGTTAACCTACCAATAATGACAAGGTTGACAATTACCTCTTTTCATGTTAACTTTTGCTTCGTGAGAATAAACAACCATGAAAAAGAGAAAGGTTAACAATTATTATGAACAGCAAGTATTCAACCAAGAAATTTATTATCTATGATATTACAACATGTGCATTATTTGCAGCATTGATGTGTATATTCGGACCAATGTCGGTTCCTATCGGACCTATTCCGATTTCGCTTACTAATCTTGTGATTTATATTGCGGTATATCTCCTTGGAGCACGTGAGTCTACAATAAGTTATCTTGTATATCTTATGCTCGGAGCAGTAGGACTTCCGGTTTTTTCTGCGTATTCAGGAGGAATGGGTAAGCTTCTCGGACCTACAGGCGGATATCTTATAGGCTTTATTTTTATGGCAATCATCAGTGGTGTGGCACTTAAGCTTTCCAAGGCAAATGTGTTTATTACCGCTGCAGGTATGGTGGTTGGTACAGTTGTAGCATATGCATTCGGTACCGCATGGTTTGTTAAGGTGGCTGAGTATACCTGGAGCAATGCCCTTAAGGTATGTGTATATCCTTTCATACCATTTGACTTAGGTAAGATTGTAATTGCGTCAATACTTGGTAAAATAGTAAGGAGCGCACTTACAAGAGCGGGACTTCTGCCTGAGATGAGAAAGAAGAAGGCAAATTCGAAAGAGAAGCAGAACGCAAATTAATAATATATAAGGAGTACGACATGAGCACTGATATGATTTCACTTGCAGAAGAAATAATAGGCGGAAGAAGAATCGGCAGAGAAGATGATCTGTCTGTATTTATAAATTGTGATTTGAATGATTTATGCGAGGGAGCTGACAGAATCAGAGATCACTTTGTTGGTAAAAAGATCGATTTGTGCTCAATTATTAACGGAAGAAGCGGACGTTGTCCCGAAGACTGCAAGTACTGTGCTCAGTCTGCGCACCACAATACAGAGTGCGCGATATATGATTTTTTGCCCGAAGAAAAAATAGTCGAGGCATGCAAGCTGAATGAGAGCGAAGGTGTGGACAGATTCTCAATAGTAACAGCGGGACGTGCGCTTACAGGCGAGGAGTTCGACAAGGCGATTCACGCTTATGAAACCATGAATGAGCAGTGCAAGAATATAGAATTATGTGCATCTATGGGATTCCTCTCTAAGGAGCAACTGCACAGACTTCATGAGGCCGGTGTAAAAAGCTATCATCATAACATTGAGACCTCTAAGCGCAATTTCCCTAATATATGTACCACTCATACCTATGAGCAGAAGATGGAGACCCTTAAGATGGTTAAGGAAGAGGGCATGTATGTATGCTCCGGTGGAATCATCGGTATGGGTGAAACCTGGGA
>DCIR01000049.1 GCA_002317155.1 Lachnospiraceae bacterium UBA1721 | reverse complement strand
ATTACGTATTTATAAAGTGTGAGGAAAACTATGGGAAAAATTCAGGTTGAGGATTGTGAAATCGAAGGACTTAAAATAATTACTCCTAATGTTATCGGAGATGCAAGAGGTTATTTTGTTGAGACTTATAATGCGAGAGATATGAAAGAGGCCGGAATTGACAGAGTGTTTGTACAGGACAATCAGTCGGCTTCTAAGAGGGGAGTACTCAGAGGACTTCATTTCCAAATAGAACATCCTCAGGCCAAGCTTGTTCGCGTTATTAAGGGCGAGGTTTTTGATGTCGCAGTAGATTTGAGAAAAGGTTCATCTACCTACGGAAAGTGGAAGGGGGTTCTCCTTTCTGCTGAGAATCATAAACAGTTCTATATTCCGGAAGGATTCGCACATGGCTTCCTGGTAGTGAGTGACTATGCAGAATTTTGCTATAAGTGCACTGATTTCTATCATCCGGGAGATGAAGGCGGAATTATGTATAATGATCCTGAAGTCGGGGTAGAGTGGCCTATCGCAGATGATATGGAACTTATATTCTCTGACAGAGATACCAAGTGGGGAAGTATCCTTGACTTGAATAAGTAATAGTTGTGAAAGAACGGAAACGTAACTTATGAGTAATCCCTCAAAAAATAAACTGAATATTTTTGCTGAGGCTGTTAATAATCGTAAGTTGATTTGGAAACTGGCAAAAAATGATTTTAAAAAGCGCTATGCAGGCTCGTATCTCGGAATTGTCTGGGGTATGATCCAACCGCTTGTCACGGTAGCGCTTTATTATGTTGTTTTTGGTCTGATTTTCCCGAATCAGAGAAGCAGCGGTACAGATGTTCCGTTTGTTCTGTTTTTAACATCGGGACTTGTACCATGGTTTTTCTTCAATGAAGCACTTAACAGTGGAACCAATGGGCTTATAGATTACAATTATCTTGTTAAAAAAGTGGTTTTTAACATAAGTATTTTGCCGATAATCAGGGTGGTTGCCGCACTGTTTACCCACGTGTTTTTTATTTGTATTCTTTTGGTTCTTTCATCTGTATACGGATATTACCCGAGTTTTTATACGATTCAGGTTCTGTATTACAGTCTGTGTACTTTTGCATTGGTGCTTGCACTTGTATACGCAACATCGGCAGTGTGTGTATTCTTCAAGGATCTAACACAGCTCATTACGATTGTACTTCAGATACTGATGTGGGGAACTCCCATCATGTGGGATATAGCTTCATTTAGCAATGAAACTCTCAAAAAGGTGCTGATGATTAACCCGTTGGTGTATATAGTCAACGGTTACAGAGAATCAATATATGCCAGAACATGGTTCTTCCAGCATGGCTGGTATACACTGTATTTTTGGGGAATAACAGCGGTACTTATGATAATAGGAACCACCATTTTTAAGAAACTCAGAGTTCATTTTGCGGATGTTTTGTAGGCCGTGATTATAGATTTCTTGTAGAGAATGATTACAGATGTCTAGTAGGAAGTGCTTACAGGTTGCGAAGCGCGGAGATATTATATGCCTAAAAACGAAATTGCCATCCATTTGAAGGATGTTAAAAAAGTATATAAGCTGTACCGCAAGCCCAAGGACAGATTGCTTGATGCATTTGGACTGCTTCGCGGTAAAAGAAAGCCCGGACTCAATTATGCGCTTAAGGGAGTAAGCCTCGATATAAAAAGAGGTGAAACCGTAGGAATAATCGGTACAAATGGTTCGGGAAAATCAACCATTCTTAAGATTATTACCGGTGTTTTGTTCCCGAATGAAGGCGATGTGGAGATTGACGGAAGAATATCTGCGTTATTGGAACTCGGAGCAGGCTTTAACCAGGAATATACGGGTATAGAGAATGTTTTCCTGAATGGAACGATGCTCGGCTATACTGAGGAAGAGATAGAAAAAAGACTTCCTCAGATTTTGGAATTTGCAGATATCGGGGATTATGTGTACCAGCCGGTTAAGACATATTCTTCGGGTATGTTTGTCAGACTTGCCTTTGCGGTTGCGATAAATATCGATCCTGAAATTTTGATTGTTGATGAAGCTCTTTCTGTCGGAGATACATTCTTTCAGGCAAAATGCTTTAGCAAGTTTGAAGAGTTCAAACGACAAGGCAAAACGATTGTATTTGTAAGCCATGATTTGACTACAATAGCTAAATATTGTGATAAGGTATTTCTTCTCAATAAGGGTAAGCTTCTGGGTGAAGGTGCGCCCAAAGAGATGATAGATATTTATAAGCGTGTGCTTGTAGGTCAGTATGATACTGGGGAAGAGGATGGTAAGGCTGCAGTTACAGAAATGCAGACTGCACTGAATCCTGACACTCTTGAGTATGGTACCAGACAGGCTTATGTGACGGACGTGTATATTACGGACGAGGCCGGAAGACGGACCACGACGATTATAAAGGGTACTAAATTTGGCATTCATGTAAATGTCAAGTTTGAGGACCACATACCGGGACCTATCTTTGCATTTACTTTTAAGGATGTAAAGGGGACCGAGATTACCGGAACCAACTCGATGCTTGAAAAAGCATATACCGAGTGCGGTGAGGCCGGGGATGTAATGGATATTACTTTTAGCCAGACAATGAATCTGCAGGGAGGAAATTATCTTCTTTCGCTTGGAGTGACAGGATTTAGTGGGGCTAATTTTGAGGTGTATCACAGATTGTATGATTGCCTTGATATTACAGTAGTATCGGATAAAGATACAGTAGGTTATTTTGACATGATGAGTGAAGTAACCGTGACTAAGAGATAGCGGATTAGTATGAACAACGAACAGATCGGAAAAATTAAGCTGGATTATACTCATTATTGCGGTGAGGATTTATACAGTGACGGTGAGATAGAGCAGGCTATATTAGATATTGCCAAGAACAATGCAGAGGTGGAATATCCTCGCATTATCGAGGAAAAGGAAAGCTGGCCGTTCCTCTATCATCTTTCTCCTATCAGGGAAAACATTGTAGAATGGTTTCCCATGAGCAAGGAAACCAAGGTGCTTGAAGTCGGCAGCGGATGCGGTGCTATTACCGGTGCGCTTTCGAGAAAAGCAGGAACGGTTGACTGTGTTGATTTGTCAAGACAGAGAAGCCTTATCAATGCTTACCGCCATGAGTACTGTGATAATGTAACGATTCATGTCGGCAATTTTCAGGATATAGAACCTGATCTTGATACGGATTACGATGTGATCTGTCTGATTGGTGTGTTCGAATACGGTCGCGCATATATTGGCGGAGAGAATCCGTACGAGACCTTTTTGAATATATTAAAAAAGCATCTTGCTCCGAATGGACAGATTCTTATTGCTATAGAGAACAAATTCGGCCTTAAATATTTTGCGGGCTGTCGCGAAGATCATGCCGGTACTCTTTTTGAAGGAATAGAAGATTATCCTAATGAGGGAACTGCAAGAACCTTCACAGAAAGAGGATTGCTTGAGATAGCAGAAAAATGCGGATTTGGAAGTGATAAGTGCCATATGTATTATCCTTATCCCGACTATAAATTCATGCATACTCTTTTTTCAAAGGATCGACTTCCTGAGAACGGGGAGTTAAAGGATAATATCCGTAATTTTGACAGAGACAGACTTCTACTTTTTGACGAGAAGCTGGCGTTTGAAAATATATTGCGCGAGAATGAGTTCCCGCTGTTTTCCAATTCATATATGCTGGTGCTCGGTGGTAAGCCTAACACAGTGTATGCCAGATATTCTAATGATCGTGAACTGTCAGGCTGCATAGTGACAGAGATAACCGATGATAAAAAGGTAACCAAGAGACCTCTTAACGACAGTGCATCAGAGCATGTACTTCGTATGGTTGAGAACTATAAATTGCTGAGCGAAAGATATGCCGGAAGTAAGCTTTCTATCTGCCCGTGTGAGATTGCTGAGGGAGAAAAAGGAGTAAGCTTCCCCATGGTTCCGGGCAAGAGACTTGAGGAGCTTCTTGATGAAAAAGTGTTTAAGGCTGATACAGAAGGCTTTAGGGCTTTGTTCATGGAGTATGTTGAGAGAATCGGTCACAACGAGAATATGTCTGTCGCCGATATGGATTTGATTTTTTCAAATATTATTGTGGATGGCGATAAGTGGACTGTTATCGATTATGAGTGGGTGGCTCGTGAAAAGAAGTTTACCAAAGAGCTGGCATTCAGAGCGTTGTATTGTTATCTGATGGAAGATGAACGCCGCAATTGTATTGATGGCGGAGAACTGCTAGCGGAAATCGGAGTCGATGAACAGACAGCATCTGCATATCGCAAGGATGAGAAGTATTTCCAGAAGACAGTTACGGGTAATCATAAATCTCTTAATGAGATAAGGCAGTTGATTGGTAACAGAGTCATAAAGCCTGAGGATATGGGAAAAAGTGCCGCCAGAGTCGGCAAGCTTCAGGTATATGTGGATCGTGGAGCAGGTTTTTCGGAAGAAACTTCCATGTTCCCGAGATTCCAGGACGGAAAATACTCGCTTAAGATGGACGGCGGTGTGAAAAAGCTGCGTATCGATCCTACAAGTGAGAGATGCATAGTGGCAGTCAACTCCATAACATGGAATGGCGATGAACTTACCGTAGATGGTAAGGGAGACTCATGTAATGGTATAAAAATTGGTGACGGGTTGTATGCATTCGGAACAGAAGATCCGGGATTTACATTGTCTTTGGCGGGTGCGCCTTACAGACAGGAAAATGTTCTTGAGATAGATATGGAGATTACTCCATTATCAGAGAATTCGGGAAGCAGACTTCCCGAGCCTAAGCCGGTTGGTGGTTTGGGAAGATTATTCAAACGCATGTGAAGGTGAAGAAGTAATTGAGCAGCAAAGTAAAAAAGCTTGTAAGAATTGCAGATGAAAAGGCACATGCTTTTGTTTCTCCGATGCGAAGAAATCGTGATGAGAGTCAGTTGACTTCGTATCGGAGAGAGGTGTTTGAGTGGAAGCATGCTTATGTCAGTTGGATTAGGGAAAATGAGTCCGAGGCTGTATGCGGAGAACACTTAAATAATTACCTCGAGAAAAATGGTGAGTGGGTAGCCTATTGCACAAAAACAGGCCGCTTTGCTGATAATATAGTTTTGTATTTATCGAAGATTCTGTCCGATGATTCTAAAAAAGTAAGTGTAATCTACGGTGACGAAGACTATTCATATGAAGCCGGAACCGTATGTATGAGAATGTGTCCGTTTTTTAAGCCGGACTATTCGCAGGAGACCTTACTTTCTTTTTCGTATTTTGGTGAACTGATATTCCTTAAAAGAACAATTGCAGAAAAAATTGTTGGGGCAGGCAAAGGTGTAGAGTGTATTAATTACACGGATGCTGTGACCTTGTATGATATTGCCTTAAAGGCAGCAGAACATGCCGGCCGTGATGGCGTTGGTCATATCAGCCACATCATATATCATCGTTCGGTTATGGAACTGGATATAAAAGATGCAATATATGAGGCTGCGAATGAAGCTATCTCCAAGAATATAAACGCTAATGCAAAAGAGGAGGACTCACAGGCATATTATGAAGCCTATGACAGAGTCGAGGCATTGGTCAGTGAGTATCTTGAAAATGATGACAATATTGCAAAGGTATTGGTCGGATGTGGACAGGATGGCGTCGCAATAAGAAAGGCTGCGCTTGAAAGAAGAGGACTTACTGCAGATTTTGTTAAGGATGAAGGAAGAGATTTGTACAGAATCTGCTACGATTCAAAAGATGCTTTAGTGTCGGTTGTGATTCTTTCTAAGGATAATCCCGAGCTGCTGGAAAAATGTATTGCCGGAGTTAAGAATATTACGGATTACGCCAATTACGAGATAATTGTAGTAGATAACGGAAGTAACGAGACCAATAAAGCGAAGTGCGCTGAATTGTCTACGAAATACTCTTTTTCATATTATCATCACCCGATGGAATTTAATTTCTCGGCACTGTGTAATTTCGGGGTGTCTAAATCGAAGGGCGAGCTTATCCTTCTTATGAATGATGATGTTGAGGTGAGTGACGGAGCTTATATGAAGCTGATGGCAGGCCTTGCTGTAAGAAGTGATATTGGTGCAGTCGGGGCAAGACTTCGTTACGGTGACGGAATCAGCTTGCAGCATGTGGGAGTGACGAGCTTAGGAATAGGACCTTCGCATCAGCTGCAGAAAAAAAGTGATGACCGGAACAGATATTACGGACGCAACAGAGTTGATTACGAGATGCTAGGTGTCACTGCCGCCTGCCTTATGGTAAAAAGAGAAGCCTATGATATGGTGGGAGGTCTCGATGAGGGACTGAAGGTTGCTTATAACGATGTGGATTTTTGCATGAAGCTGGCTGAGGCCGGATTGACTAATGTGCAGTGTAACGGCGCGGTACTGCTGCATCACGAATCCTTGACCAGAGGGTTTGACGGAGACAGCGACGAGAAGTGGTACAGACTCTTGGAAGAAAAGGAAGGCTTGTATAAACGTCATCCACAATATAAGGCTTACGATCCTTATCACAGTGTGAACCTGATAGATAATTCATCGGAGTATATCTGCAGCCACAAGACCAAGGCCCAGGATTTGGATTGGCGAAGTGCTGTAACGGTAATAGATGAAAATGGGTCGGCCGTGATAAATGCTAAAGATTTTGGCTTTAGACTTAAGATGGATCACAGCTTCCTGCAGAGAAGATTTAATCCTGATGATGAAGACTTCTTCTGGATAGATGGATGGATTTATGTTCCTGGTGCAGATCATACGCTTATTAAAAAGTATGTGATTCTCCAGGCAATCGAAGGCGAAAGCATATATAAAACAGACAGTATATATAAAATAGACAGCTGTGATGTATACAGACCTGATGTGGAAGAGCTTTTGTCAGCGGCTAAAAATGTTGCAATGTCAGGATTTTTGGCAAGGATAGCTCCGAAGAGTTTACCTAAAGGTAAATATCGTGTGGGTATAATGCTTCAGGCGGGCAGCAAAAAATCATTAATGTGGTCAGATAAAAACATAGAAAATTGAGAGAGTGACGATAAGTGGCACAAAACAGTAAACTTAAGTCAATTAAATACAGTATTTCTAAAAACTGGAAAAGGGTAAAAAATCTTGGTGGTCCCAAAGGATTTTTTAAGAAAGTTCATTCCAGAATCTTAAGAAACAGGGCTCAGAAAAGATACGGAACGGTCTCTTTCCCGAATGAAGAAAGAGCAAAGGCTGAACGCGAGACGGTTTTTGACAAAAAAATCGTCTTTAGCATATTGGTGCCTCTGTATAACACTCCTGAGATTTTCTTAAGAGAGATGATTGAGTCGGTGCAGGCTCAGACCTATGAAGGATGGGAACTGTGTCTGGCAGACGGCTCTGACGCAGAGCATAACTATGTAGGGGAAATTGTAAAGGAATACAAAGATAAGGACACCAGAATTGTTTACGGACGTCTGGAGAAAAATGGCGGCATATCTGAGAATACCAATGCCTGCTATGAGCTTGCGAGTGGAGATTATATAGGTCTTTTTGATCATGATGATTTGCTTCACCCGTCTGTATTATATGAATATATGAAGGTGATTTGTGGGGTGGGCGCAGACTTTTTATATTGCGATGAAACCACTTTTTCCGGCAAGTCAATCAACAAGATGATTACGCCTCATTTTAAGCCGGATTTTTCACCTGATAACCTGAGTACCAATAACTACATATGTCATTTTTCGGTATTTACCAGGGAACTTGCTGAGGCTGCCAAGGTTGATGGAAGGCTGTTTAGAAAAGAATATGACGGAAGCCAGGATCATGATCTTATACTAAGACTTACATCAAAGGCAGACAGAATAGTTCATGTGCCTAAGCTGCTTTATTACTGGAGGTCACATGACGGCAGCACGGCTAAGGATATCAGCGTAAAAAGCTATGCAATAGATGCGGCCAAGGGTGCGGTTAAATCATATCTTGAGAGTAAGGGGTATAAAAATTTTGAAATAACTTCGACGAGAGCGTTTGAGACGATTTTTAAGATTTCGTATGAGATATTAGGAACTCCAAAGATATCGATCATTATTCCCAACAGAAATCATTTGGATGACTTAAGAAGATGTATAACTTCTATCAGAGAAAAAAGTACCTGGAAGAATTACGAGATTATTGTTGTTGAGAACAACAGTGATGAAGACAGTATATTTGAATATTATAAAGAGATAGAGCAGGCTGAAAATATAAAGGTAGTCAGATTCGGCGGAGAGTTTAACTATTCGGCGGTAAACAACCTCGGAGTTCAGGCTGCGGGCGGCGATTACATTTTGCTGCTGAATAATGATACGGAGGTGATTGAACCTCGTTGGATGGAGGAATTACTGATGTATGCGCAGAGACCCGATGTGGCCTGCGTAGGAGGTAAACTTCTCTATCAGGACAACACGATTCAGCATGCTGGTATAGTGATTGGTCTTGGGGCACACAGGACGGCCGGACATACTCATTATGGTATCAGCAATCTTAACTACGGATATATGGGAAGACTTTGCTATGCGCAGAATGTGACGGCTGTGACCGGCGCCTGCCTGATGGTAAAGGCTGACATTTACAGAGAACTCGGTGGCCTGAATGAGGAATTTAAGATATCACTTAACGACGTGGATTTTTGCCTGAGGGCGAGAGAAAAAGGATATCTTAACATATTCACCCCCTTTGCGGAACTGTATCATTACGAGTCGATTTCGAGAGGCAGTGATGAGAAGGGTAAAAATGCCGACAGATACAATAAAGAGTCTGAAGCTTTCAAGGCAAAATGGCACGAGGCACTGGAAATAGGAGATCCGTATTACAACCCGAATTTTTCTTTGGACCGAAGTGATTACTCGCTTAAAATATAATCGTTTTAATGTCTTTTCAAAAAGGATTTTTCTTTATTTTGTCGGGCTTTCGTGATAAAATTATTCTATATCTGCGATTGGTATAAAATACATGTATCGCAGGTAAAAATATGACAGATTTAATGAAATAAATATATTACATAGGAGGATTAAGCATGGGATATCAGGAAGAATTCAACCTTTGGTTGAACGATGACTATTTTGACCAGGCAACTAAGGACGAGCTTAATGCAATTAAGGACAATCAGACTGAGGTTGAGGAGCGCTTTTACCAGGAGCTTGAGTTTGGTACAGGTGGTCTGCGCGGCGTTATCGGTGCAGGAACCAACAGAATGAACATCTACACTGTACGTAAGGCTACCCAGGGTCTTGCAAATTATATTCTTAAGAATGGTGATCCCAAGAAGGGCGTAGCTATTTCTTGCGATAACCGTCGTATGAGCCCTGAATTTTCACAGGAGACTGCTCTTTGCCTTGCTGCAAACGGAATTAAGGCATATATCTTTGATTCACTCAGACCTACTCCTGAGCTTTCATTTGCACTCAGAGAGCTTGGATGCACCGCAGGTGTAATGGTAACTGCAAGCCACAATCCTCCGGAGTACAACGGATATAAGGTATATTGGGAGGACGGCGCACAGGTAACACCTCCTCACGATACCGGAATCATCGATGAGGTTCGCGCTATCACCAATTATCATGATGTTAAGACCATGAGCAAAGAGGATGCAATTGCAGCAGGCCTCTATGAAGTTATCGGAAGCGAGATCGATGACAAGTACATGGCAGAGCTTAAGAAGCTTATTATCCATCCCGAGATTATCAAGGAGATGGCTGATGATATCAAGATTGTATACACTCCTCTCTGCGGAACAGGTAACCTTCCTGTAAGAAGAATCCTTGCAGAGCTTGGATTCAAGAATGTATATGTTGTTGAAGAGCAGCAGGGACCTGATCCTGAGTTCACTACTCTTGATTATCCTAATCCCGAGGATCCCAAGGCATTTACATATGCACTTCGCCTTGCTAAGGAAAAGGATGCAGACATTGTTCTTGCGACCGATCCCGATGCAGACCGTCTCGGTGTATACTGCAAGGATACCAAGACCGGAGAGTATGTATCATTCACCGGTAATATGTCAGGTATGCTCAGCGCAGAGTATCAGCTCAGAGAGCGTG
The DNA here is from genome assembly GCA_002317155.1 of Lachnospiraceae bacterium UBA1721. Taxonomy (GTDB): domain Bacteria; phylum Bacillota; class Clostridia; order Lachnospirales; family Lachnospiraceae; genus AC2028. The sequence goes on along the minus strand of DCIR01000049.1, from coordinate 12,306 downwards.
CAGCAATGGGTACCATGCCTGCAAATCCTGCACTTGTTACAACAATCGTTACAACCAATATGGCATTCCCTATCAGTGATGCATACGGTGTAAAGACTATAGAAGTTCTTACCGGATTTAAGTATATCGGTGAGCAGATTAAGATTTTTGAGCAGACCGGTTGCAATAATTATGTATTCGGACTCGAGGAGTCATACGGATGCCTTATCGGTACTCATTCAAGAGATAAGGATGCTATCGTGGCTGTTATGGGACTCTGCGAAGTTGCAGCATATTGCAAGAAGCAGGGTAAGACACTTTGGGATATGATGGTTGAGATGTATGAGAAGTATGGTTACTTCAAGGAGACTCAGTACACCATCACTATGAAGGGAATCGATGGCGCAGCTCAGATTGCTGCAACCATGGAGAAGCTTCGTAACGATCCTCCTAAGGCATTTGGTGATCTTGAGGTTCTCAAGTTCAGAGATTACAAGACCGGAATTGTTACCGATATGAAGACCGGAGAGAAGTCTTCTACAGGACTCCCTGCATCAAACGTTCTTTACTTCGAGCTTCCTGATAACAACTGGTGCTGTGCACGTCCTTCAGGAACCGAGCCTAAGATTAAGTTCTATATGGGTGTTAAGGGCAGCAGTGTAGAAGATGCTAACGCTAGAGTAGCAAAGCTTACTGAGGACCTTAAGGCTCAGCTCTAAGCAATAAAACGTAGAGACTATTCGAAGAATTAAGAATAGCTCAAACGGAGATTTGTATGCCTGTTTTATCTAAAGAAAACATAAAAAGAGCATATCATTATATGAAGCGCAACGGTGTGGTCAATACATACTATGCGGCTAAAGAAGAAATTATGGAAGGACGTAAGGCTCCCTATGAGCCTTATGTCCTTTCTGAAGATGAGAGGGAACGTCAGAGAAAATGGGCGGCAGCCAATGATTCTATTAAGTTTAGTATCGTGGTTCCCGCATATAACACACCTAAGTATTTCCTTAAGGAACTTTTGAACAGTGTGTTGGGACAGACCTATTCAAATCTTCAGCTGATTATAGCCGATGCTTCGCAGGACAATATTGTCAAAAAAGAACTCGATTATTGTCTTAAGTCATTTCCGGCAGAGATGCATGTTGAGAGAGTCAGATATATGCCTCTCACCAAAAATGAAGGAATTTCTGATAATACAAATGAAGGAATTCTGGAGGCCGAAGGCGATTATATCGGACTTTTGGATCATGATGATTTGTTGACGGAAGACGCACTGTATGAGATGGCACGAGCTATCTATGCAGGTAAGTATGAGGACGAGACCGGATCAAGCGACAAGCTTTTTTCTCGTACCAACATTGTTCACGGAAGACCTAAGATGGTATATTCCGACGAGGATAAGTGTAACGAGAACGGAACTGTCTTTACCGAGCCGCACTATAAGCTGGATTTCAATCCGGATTATATTTTGAGCAATAATTATGTCTGCCATTTTACCGTTGTTGAGGCGGAATTGCTCAAGAGTCTGTTGCTTAGGAAAGAGTTTGATGGAGCTCAGGATTTTGATCTGGTGCTTCGCGTATGGTTGGCTGACGACAGACCGATTGTTCATATTCCCAAGGTCTTGTATCACTGGAGATGCCACAGCAGTTCGACTGCAGGCAACCCTCAGAGCAAGGAATATGCGTATGAGGCAGGTCGCAGAGCAGTACAGTCAGCTGTGGACGCTATGGGTTGGAATGCAGAGGCTGTGGGAATCAGACATCTTGGTTACTACAGACTTGACTATAAGAGTGATCCGTTCGATTTTCGTGAGAAATTGGGAGCTATCGGAGGCCGAGTTCTTAAGAGAAGTAAGAGCGGCAAGATTATCGGCGGAGCGATGGATATTAACGGAGCCGGATATTATTTCGGAATGCCGGCAGCATATACCGGATATATGCACAGAGCAGTACTTTCACAGCAGGTAGAGGCTCTTGATCTTAGATGCTTGAGATTACGAAAAGAGCTGTGGCCATTGTTCAGAGAGGTTACAGGTATTCGATATAAGGAGACGCATGCTACATGCAGACCTGATTCTACAGCATCGGTACATCAGTGGGACAGAATATTTGATTACCGTACATTGCCCAAGGATTGCGATATTCCCTGCTTGAGCTATGATCTTTCTGAAGCTATTATTGCGGCAGGATATACTTTGTTATATCAGCCCGAATGGGAGACTGTATGGAAAAAGTAACAGTCGTAATACCAAATTTTGACGGAATGAAATTCCTTCCGGAGTGCATTGAATCATTAAGGCCGGAAAACCAGCGTGCAATGGTAGACTATGAGGTTCTTGTCATAGATAACGGATCTACAGACGGAAGCGTAGAATACCTTAAGAGCTGTGGTTGGGTGAGAAGCATTTTTCTGGACAGCAACACAGGCTTTTGCCATGCAGTTAACCTTGGAATTAAAAAGAGTAAGTCACCTTACGTGATTTTACTTAACAATGATACCAAGGCATACACAGGATTTGTCCAGGGCCTGTACAGTGCAATCAGCAAGAGAAAAAAGTGTTTCTCTGTAAGTGCTCAAATGCTGATGTGGGATGACGAAATGCTTTTGGATGATGCGGGTGATTTGTACTGTTGCCTCGGCTGGAGCAGATCAAGAGGCAAGGGTAAGCCGGCAGAGGATTTCAATAAACCGTGTAAGGTCTTTTCTGCATGTGGCGGGGCAGCTATTTACAGAAGATCGGTATTTGAAAAAATCGGATATTTTGACGAATTGCACTTCGCCTATTTAGAGGATTTGGATATCGGATACAGAGCTAAGCTTTTCGGATATTACAATCGATATGAGCCAACAGCCAGAGTGCTTCATTACGGAAGTGCTTCGACCGGTTCAAGATATAATACCAGAAAGACTGAGCTTTCATCTGCCAACAATGTGTATGTCATAGCCAAGAATATGCCGATATGGCAGATAATCCTTAACTTTATTCCGCTGCTTGCAGGCTTTATCACCAAGTTTGTTTTCTTTTGCAAAAAGAGAATGGGACTGCAGTATGCAAGAGGTTTTGTAGAGGGATGGAAGCGCGCTTTGAGTGAAGAAGGAAAAGCACACAAGGTTAAGCTTGGATTTAAAAATATAGGTCCTTTGTTTAAGATTCAGGTTGAGTTATGGATGAACCTTATTCCTATAATAAAGGATGGAAATTAATGTATACCGCTTTTAGTTAATGTAGTTTTTCTATGACATTAACTAAGAGCGGTATTTTTCTTAAGAAATCTTAATTTGCCCGGGAATGTGCGGAATTATATAATGATATAAGCATCACCATATATAATTGTTAATCTGATGGTTACGGATTGGTGTACAGATGATTAAAAATAATCAGTCAATCTTAAACAAACTGATGGTGCTTATTGATGCAGTCATCTTAGGCGGTTCGTTTGTATTGGGATATTTGATAAAATTTTATATATTGCGTAAGGAACCGGGACCGGGAGTGCTCCCGCTTAACAGCTATGTGGCACTGCTTCCTTTTTTGATAGGTGTATATCTTGTTATTTATCTTATGACTAATGTATACACACCCAAGAGAACTATCGGAATATGGGGAGAATTAGGCGTGCTTCTCAGGGCCAATATAGTAGGCCTTGGTGTGCTGGTGATTGCACTGTTCGGTATTATTCACGGAAGACCCTATGCCAGATCTGTTATAGGTATTTTCTTTATTCTCAGTATGTGCATCGAGTCTTTTTTCAGAATAATGATTCGAAGTATTTTGAGAAGAATAAGACTGAACGGATACAATAAGAAGCATGTGCTTTTGGTTGGTTATTCGCGTTCGGCAGAGGCTTACATTGACAGAATTCGCAATAATCCCGAATGGGGATACAATGTTGTGGGAATACTGGATAATATGGTGCCTGTCGGTACAGAGTATTACGGAATTAAGGTCTTGGGTAAGCTTGATTCTCTTGAGAGTATTATTCAGGATAACAGCTTTGATGAGGTATCGATTACGCTTACACTTAAGGATTACGATTTCCTTGAGGAGACTGTTGGTATCTGCGAGAAAAACGGAGTGCACACTAAGTTTATTCCCGATTACAACAGTATAGTCCCGACAAAGCCATATACTGAGGATTTGGATGGCCTTGCGGTTGTCAATATCAGATATGTACCGCTGTCAAATGCAGCTAACAGAGTTATAAAGCGAATAGTAGATATTTTGGGCGCTTTGTTTGGAATAATCATTACTTCTCCTATAATGATTGTTGTGGCTTTATTAGTAAAAATCACGAGTAAGGGCCCTGTACTGTTCAAGCAGGAGAGAGTCGGATACCATGGCGAGAATTTTTATATGTATAAATTCAGATCCATGAGAGTCCAGACTGAGAAGGAAGAAAAACAGGGATGGACTACCAAGGGAGATCCCAGAGTCACACCAATCGGAAGATTTATTAGAAAGACAAGTATTGATGAACTGCCTCAGCTGTTCAATATACTGATTGGTGATATGAGTCTTGTGGGACCGAGACCGGAGAGACCTCAGTTTGTTGATAAATTCCGTGAGGAAATACCGCGATATATGGTTAAGCATCAGGTGCGTCCGGGACTTACAGGATGGGCGCAGGTTAACGGTTTGCGCGGAGATACTTCTATCAAGAAGAGAATAGAATTTGACTTGTACTATATAGAAAATTGGACATTCTTTTTTGATATTAAAATAATAATAATGACATTCTTTACCGGCTTTATTAATAAGAATGCTTATTAAATGATTTGGAGAAATAATATGGCAGGAAGTACAGGAAGACGCGGAGGAAAGAGCGGCGTAAAGATAGTAATCTTTATTATAGAAATACTGGTTATTGTCGGACTTATATCCGTGTTGATATGGTTTTTTAACAATAAATACAATAATGGCGATAAAACCGGTGGACCAAGCTTCGCAATTGTAAATAATGAAAATCTTACTCCGGAAGATATGGGTATATCTCAGGAGGTTCAGCAGATGACTCAGGAAGGCGGAACAATGAGCGGATATATGAATATCGCTCTGTTTGGAATAGACGCTACTTCTACCGGTATATCTGCGCTGGAAAAGGGATCTCGAAGCGATACCATCATTATTGTCAGCGTTAACCAGGATACGGGTGATGTTAAGCTCTGCAGCGTATACCGTGATACTTATCTGAATACCGGTTCGGGTGGATATCAGAAGTGTAATGCAGCATATGCACTCGGAGGCGGAAATGTTGCAATCAGTATGCTCAATTCAAATCTTGATCTTGATATAAGCAACTGGGTTGCAATCAGCTACAAAGGACTAGCTGATGCAATTGACTGTCTTGGTGGCGTATACATCGATGTTGACAGCAGCGAAATCGATCACTTGAACAACTATCAGATTGGAATTAGTGAGGTTCTTAAGTGTGATTATACTCCTGTCACTCAGACAGGATATCAGCTTCTTAATGGTGTGCAGGCTTCTGCTTATTGCCGTATCAGATATACTGCAGGTGATGACTTCAAGCGTGCAGAGAGACAAAGAGAAGTTCTCCAGGCTGCGATGGATCAGGCCAAGAAGGCAGATGCAGATACAATAGTACGAACCTTCAATACGGTTTCAAGCAGTGTTTTGACGTCTATCGATTCAGATACCTTCCTTGAGCTTGTTAAGAATGTTGGTAAGTATACAATTGTGGATGAGAATGGTTTCCCTGAAGCGTCATTGCGTACAACAGGTACCATCGGAGCGAAGGGAAGCTGCGTAATTCCTGTAAATCTTGAGAGCAATGTTATATGGCTTCATGAGTATCTTTTCGGTGACGAGAACTATACTCCTTCGAATACAGTTAAAGAGTATTCAACTCAGATTTACAATGAGACAAGTCCTTACGTAAGTTATTAGAATAAGTGATTTTAATATAAGAGCAGCGGGGGTTACCTGCTGCTTTTATAGAATGAGAGTTTTAATGGATATTGATGTTATTATTCCGGTATATAAACCGGATAAAAAATTGTTCTCGCTTTTGAACGCACTTAATAAGCAGACGCTTCGTCCGCAGACTATTATTTTGATGAATACTGAAAAGAAGTATTTTGATGAACTTGTGTGGGGAACGGATTTCCCGCAGAGATTTCCCAATGTCGAGGTTCATCATATTTCTAAGGAAGAATTTGATCACGGTGGAACAAGACGAAGAGCTGTAAGACAGTCTACGGCACCGGCTTTTGTTATGATGACTCAGGATGCAATCCCTGCAGATAACATGCTCCTTGAGAATCTGGTAAACGGACTGTATAAGCAGGAAAAAAATATGATAGCCGTAGCTTATGCAAGACAGCTCGCGGATGACAAATGCGGTGTGCTTGAAACCGCTTCAAGAGAATTTAATTATCCTGAAGAATCCGTAACCAAGACCAGAAAAGACATAGACAAGCTTGGTATCAAAACATTTTTCTGTTCTGATGTGTGCGCCGCATACAGAAGAGAGGTATATGAAAAGCTTGGCGGATTTGTGAGACATACGCTTTTTAATGAGGATATGATTTTTGCGTCAAATGCAATAAAGGCCGGTTACGCAATTAGATATCAGGCGGATGCATGTGTTATTCATTCTCATAATTACAGTAATAAGCAGCAGCTTCATCGTAACTTTGATCTTGGAGTGTCTCAGAATCAGCATCCGGAGGTGTTCAAGGGAATAAGCTCAGAGTCCGAAGGTAAGAAAATGGTTGTGGCTACGACAAAGAAGCTGATTGATGAAAAGAAGATTATGGAACTGCCACATTTTTATGCACAGTGTGCGAGTAAATATGCCGGATATCTTTTGGGCAAAAATTATGATAAGCTGCCTAAAAGTATCGTCATGAAGCTTACCACTAATCCGAAGTTTTTCGAAAAGAAATAAGCTACCGTCAAACAGGCAGTAAAATGCTGCGGCTGATAAGTAGTAATATAATTACAAAGAATTATATAAAGAATAATAGAACATAAAGAATAATAAAAATATGATATGGTAGCCAATATTGGCATATCATGTTATACTAGCAAAAAATAGCACTAAATATAGTAAAAACAATCTTTTTATGATTGAAACGGAGATATAGTATGTGTGGAATAGTAGGTTTTACCGGAAGACAGCAGGCAGCACCGATTTTGCTCGATGGACTTTCAAAGCTTGAATACAGAGGATATGACAGTGCCGGACTTGCGGTAAGAAATGGCGATAAGCGTGCGGAGGTTGTTAAAGCAACAGGTAAGCTTAAGAACCTTGTTGAGAAAACTGATAGCGGAAAGACTCTTCCCGGAATGTGTGGTATAGGCCATACCAGATGGGCTACACATGGTATACCCAGTCAGACCAATGCTCATCCTCATGTAAGCGGTAACTGCACCGGATCAGGAAGTGGTACTGTAGAGAGCGCGGTTGTGGGTGTACACAACGGTATTATTGAGAACTATCAGGAGCTTAAGGAAAAGCTTATTAAGAACGGATATAAGTTCTATAGCGATACCGATACTGAGGTGGCGGTTAAGCTGGTTGACTATTACTATAAGAAGTATAAGCTCGGTCCCATCGATGCGATTGCCAAGACTCTTGTACGTGTGCGTGGAGCATATGCGCTTGAGCTTATGTTCACCGATTATCCCGGTGAGATTTGGGTTGCGCGTAAGGATGCACCTATGATTATTGGTATTGCGGACGGAGAAAGCTATGTTGCTTCCGATGTACCTGCAATTCTTAAGTATACCAGAGATGTTTATTATATCGGCGACCTCGAGTTTGCACAGGTTAAGGCCGGAGAGGTTCACTTCTTTGACCTGAACGGTGATGAGGTTGTTAAAGAGACAACTCATATTAACTGGGATGCAGAGGCTGCTGAAAAGGGTGGTTACGAGCATTTCATGATGAAGGAGATTCATGAGCAGCCCAAGGTTGTTCGTGATACCCTTAACAGTGTGCTTAAAAATGATAAGCTTGATTTGTCTGAGGTAGGACTTACCGAGGAAGATATTAAGAATATTTCGCAGATTGTTATTATTGCCTGTGGTAGTGCATGGCATGTAGGAATGACTGCTTCATATGTTCTTGAAGATTTGGCGAGAATCCCTGTAAGAGTAGAACTCGCGAGCGAATTCAGATACAGAAATCCTATTCTTGACAAGAACGCGCTTGTGGTTGTTATAAGCCAGTCAGGTGAGACCGCAGACAGTCTCGCAGCATTGAGACTTGCTAATGAGCGTGGAGTTAAGACACTTGCAATCGTAAATGTAAGAGGAAGCTCTATCGCACGAGAGGCCGGATCGGTATTCTATACTGTAGCAGGTCCTGAGATTGCGGTTGCCACCACCAAGGCATACAGTGCACAGCTTATTGCTGCATATTGTATTGCAATCCAGTTTGGCAAAGTAAGAGGAAATATCGACGAGGCAACAGTTGATAACTATGTAAATGAGCTTAAGTCTATCCCTGATAAGATTCAGTCTATCCTTGATGAAAAGTCTAAGGTTCAGATGTTCGCAAGCAATCATGCAAATGCGAAGGATGTATTCTTTGTGGGGCGTGGTATAGACTATACAGTAGGTCTGGAGGGCTCACTTAAGCTTAAGGAAATTAGCTATATTCACTCTGAGGCATATGCGGCCGGTGAGCTGAAGCACGGTACTATCAGCCTCATTGAAGATGGAATTCTCGTAATCGGTATTCTTACTCAGTCTGATCTCTATGAAAAGACTGTAAGCAATATGGTAGAGTGTAAGGCAAGAGGTGCATATCTCTTCGGACTTACCACCTACGGAAAGTATGAAATAGAGAAGAATACTGATTTCACAGTATACATTCCTAAGGTTGATGAGCACTTTATCGGAAGCCTTGCGGTTATTCCTTTACAGCTCCTGGGATATTATGTGAGTGTTGCAAGAGGACTTGATGTTGATAAGCCCCGTAACCTTGCAAAGTCGGTTACCGTAGAATAAGTAATTGCATATATGAAATTACAGCAGGCTGAAGCCGGTTTTATTACCGATTCAGCCTGTTTTTTCACAATTATGATGCTATTTGAACACATATTCTTCACAAACGGCGGTTATACTGAAAACTGTAATCAAGATAAAGAAGCTAATACGAATGAAAGAGTAACGTATTAGAAAGAATTGATTGATATTTCACACATATTGTGATGAAAGGACTGGAAGATATGGAAAATGATTTGAATGTAAATGAGAATGTAGCTCAAAATACAATGCAAAACGCAACTCAGAATGCAGCTCAAAATACAATGAAGGACACAATTCAGAATGAGGCTCAAAATGTAATGCAGAATGCAACTCAAAATACAACGCAGAGTATATCTCAGAATTCTGCTCAGGAGGCGAATTCAACACCGGAACCGGCTCCGATAGTTGCACCTGCAATTAATCCTGCAATGATTAATCCTATGCCTGAAAAGGTAGTGGTGCCTAATGCGGCAAAGCCCGGTTCTGCAAAGCCAAGTTCGGAGAAGTCTCCTATCGAAGAAGAACTTGAGAAAAATGCTAAACCTAAGAAAGAAAAAAAGGAAAAACGTATTGGCGTTGTCCAGACTATATTAATCAGTGCTGCAGTAGGATTGCTGTTCAGTATTATCGGAACAATGGCAGTGATATTTGTTCAGAATAAAACTACATTGTTTGACAGATTTTTAACTTCTGATGCACCGGAAGAAGTTGTTGATACAGATGTAGATGTTGTGGATACCGATGTTGAACCTGATCCGGCAACAGCTGATCCTACAACACCTGATCCTGCTCAGAATGTTGATCCGATATCAGGTTCATCAAATAATAGCTTTTCAACGGCATACACAACAGTTATTACCGGAGAGAGCGATGTAATCACTGTTACCGAGAATGCAATGCCTTCGATGGTAACAATCATTAAAGAGTTTAACTATGTGGATTCATCTTACGCCCAGTATTTTGGAAGCTATGGACAGTCGTTTGTGACACAGGCGAGTGGATCAGGATTTATTATTGCTGAGACCGATACTGAGTATCTGATAGTTTCCAATAACCACGTTGTTGAAAATCCTATTTCACTTGAGATTACTTTTGCAGACGGTACATCGGCTGCGGGATATATCAAAGGCTGCGATAAGGGCAGAGATGTGGCTGTAGTAGCGGTACTTAAAGATGATATTTCAGATGAGACTGTTGACGCTATTCGAATTGCTTCACTTGGAGACAGTAATAATTTAAGACTTGGAGAGCAGGTTGTAGCAATCGGTAATGCACTTGGATATGGACAGTCAGTAACTACAGGAATTATCAGTGCGCTTAATCGTGAGATGGAGACAGAGGAAGGATATGTCAACAAGTTCATCCAGACTGATGCGGCAATTAATCCCGGTAATTCGGGAGGCGCACTTCTTAATATGGCCGGCCAGGTAATCGGAATTAATTCCAATAAATTGGCTGAGACAGATGTAGAGGGTATGGGATATGCAATTCCCATCAGTGATGTTACCGACATAATCGAAGAGCTTATGGAGCATTCTACCAAGATTCCTCTTCCCGATGATGAGGTAGGATATATCGGTATTTCACTCCAGGAAGTAACCGCGTCTCTTGCGAGCAGATTCGGAATGCCTGTAGGTATATATATTGTAGAAACAGTAGATGGAGGCGCTGCTGAAGCAGCAGGACTTCTTCCCGGAGATGTTATTACAGAGTTTGCCGGTGAAAAGGTAGAATCCTATGATGATTTGGACAGAATACTTCAGTGCTATGCAGCCGGAGAGACAGTGCCGATCACTTATCAGAGATCAGAGAACGGTGAATATGTAGAGTACAAGACCAATCTTACATTGGGAGCAAAACCTTGACATAAATAAATCGACTTGGTAAACTTTTCAAAAACTATTTCGAAGTAAGTATTTGTTTCGCTTAAACAGATATGTAATTAAGGAATTGTATAGAAAATGAAGATGAGTCGAAAGTTGCCTAAGGTAATTGGCGCGGTTTTAAGCGCGGCGATAATTTTGGCAACAGCCGGAGATGACTTCAATTCCATGAACGCAAGTGCAGAGAGTTTTGCGTCGACATACAGTCTTGTGGGAGGTATGTCTGCGATACTTGAGGCTGAAAACGGGAATGCTGAGGAAGTCATTTATGCGACGGCGGAAGAACTGAATATTGTTGTTGGGGCTGAAGAAAAAAAGGTAGAGATGCCGGAACTTTCGAATGTCGTTATGGCTAATGTATATCAGTCGCTTAATGTGCGTGAGGAGCCTTCGACAGATTCTGCAAGAGTAGGTCTTTTGTATAAGGACTGCGGTGGCACGATAATTGAGCGTGGCGACGGATGGACTAAGCTGCAGTCGGGAAATATTATCGGATGGTGCAGTAATGAGTACCTTTTATTTGACGAAGATGCAGAGAATCTTGCGGCGAGTGTCGGCATAACATTTGCGACGGTTTGTATTGAAACTCTTCGTGTCAGAGCTGAAGCTTCAACAGATTCAGAGGTTGTAAGCCTGATGCCTAAGGGAGAAATTGTTGAGGTAATCGGTGCTATTGACGGCGAGTGGGTCAAGATCGACTGCGACGGAATAGACGGATATGTTTTGAGTGAGTATGTAGATATAACATTCCTGATTGATGCCGGTGAGACCAACGAGGAGATAGAAATCCGTGAGGAAGCGGAGCGCGAAGCTAAGCGTCATGTGACTTACGGAGCGTATACCACGGATGCGGACACTACACTTTTGCTTGCGGCACTCATCCAGTGCGAGGCCGGAGGAGAATCCTATGAGGGACAGGTCGCTGTAGGAGCGGTTGTAATGAACCGAGTAAGATCTGCGGCTTATCCGAATTCCATCCACGGAGTAATATATGCATCGGGTCAGTTCACCCCTGCATTGTCAGGCAAGGTTGATGCTTTGTATATGTCCGGTAATATAAAACAGTCATGTATCGAGGCGGCAACCGCAGCTATAAACGGTACTTCAAATGTAGGTGATTGTACTCACTTCAGAAGAAATGACGGACGTGAGGGAATAGTAATAGGAAATCACGTATTTTTCTAAGAAAGTAAATAATTACAAAAAGAATCGTTTATTTACAAATAAATATATTAATTTTTCAATTGACAAGGCATTTGCAAGCATATATACTTATCGAGTATGCGCGCAAGTGCCTTTTTTGATTGCCCGCAATTAAAAAAGCGCTATAAAGCGCTATAATCTTTAGAAAGGAAAGGTGAACATTAATGCCAACATTTAACCAGTTAGTAAGAAAGGGACGTCAGACCTCTGTTAAGAAGTCTACCGCACCTGCAC
>DCIR01000048.1 GCA_002317155.1 Lachnospiraceae bacterium UBA1721 | reverse complement strand
CTCCTTCATACAGCGGATTACATCGTGTAACCTTCTTATTTCTGAGTCTTTTACATCACATATGCGCTCAAGTTCCTTAATCTCTTTTTTTAACTCTTCTAATTCTTCTTCCATAACTGGTCTCCTTACCTTCTTCCCAAAACTCAATCATTATAAATAAGGTCATTGCTTGTTTTGGGCTCTCCTGCTTCAAACCACTCGCATTCCTTATTTACTATTCTCTTCTTCAGTTCTTCCATTGATAACACATCGATTTTACTCTGAAAATCGCAGGTATTTGTGATTCCGTTTTCATACGCCATAGGCTTCAATGTGCAGTTTTTACAGTGCCTACAGTCTCTTTTTGCCATTATTTGTCTTTCCTCCGTTATTTGTATTTTAGTTGCGAGTATGGATATCCATACCTCTGTTTTATTATATGGTAATGGATATCCATTGTCAACCAAAAGTAATGGATATCCATTTACTTTTATAAGATTTAATGATATCATCATAAGTACGGAGGATTTGTTATGCCGAGTATATATAATTATGAGTACAATAAAAAGAACAATGCCTATGTGAAGGAGTCCATTCACATGGTTAATCTTAAATTCAAGAATGAAGAATATTATGAAGATTTACTTCCGTGTATAGAACGCTCCGGAATGAAGGTTGCTACATTCATCAAGGAGGCGATCCGTGAGAAAATAGAGAGGGACGGACTTCGTCAATCGTCTTATACTTAGGGATATTGATGAGGTAGATAAGATTCCAAATTATTAAAGGCAGCAGGTTAACAACACTCCTATAACTCTCTACTAAAATGATAACCTTTAATGATGGAAATACCCACATCACACCAAGGCTAGTTTCATTTCAATAATTCGTCACAGTGTGACGGATTGCGCAAATTATTCAGTTTTCCCGAAACCACAACATAATAAAAGGCGCCACCATGTGACGCCTTTTATTATGTCCTATATTTATTATTTTCTTGGTAGCCCTGCTTTTAAATCAGCAATAGCATTAGTGGGATCTTCTTGTAAATACACCAGATAATTATACGCACCTAATGGTGACAAATCATATGTATTAAATAATACTTCTGCAGTGTAACCACCTATCTCCACTTGTGTTCTATCTTTTTTTCTGAATTTTCCAATTCTAATATAATTCAAAAATTCCTCGAATATATCTGGATATATTGAAATCTGATTAGCCATTTTCCTTGCTCTATCCTCAGAATAATTATACTTTTGCATTATATATCTAACAGCAATATCTAAGGGACTATTACTTAAAAAGGCCTTACTAATGATTGTCATTTTTTCAAATGCATAATCACAAGCCATTTCTTCTGTTGAAAATGACTTTACAACCGAAATATAGCCTCTATCCGAATCCGTTTCAAAATATACATATTCATTACTCTTATATATGATTCCCCACGCATAAGGATAATTTTGCCAACCTTCATGCATTTTGACTTGTTCATCGGATATATCTGTTACATTAATAAAGCTAGGTAATCTGTCTGCATTATCGATACTTCCTATTCTTGCTATAAGTTCTTGAATATTCAAACTAATACCTCCAACTACTAATAATCTTTCCTATCTACAATATCAATCATACCTATCTCATATAATTGATCCATATTTAGTGGCATATCATACTGGTGCCCATGTCCAGTAGATTCAGTTGTATTCCTAAACATTGGAGAAATTTCTCCATATGCAAGTCCATCACCAGATCCATATTTCTTTTCAACTTTATCATAATAATCAGCTACAAGACTTTTATATGTCGCTTTTTGCTCTTCAGATAAACTATATGAATTTTCTATCTGATTCTCTATATTTTCTCTAGTAAAGTCATGTAAAGCTTCATATCTATGATATGAGGGTTCATCAATTATGTTTCCCTTGGTTAAATGATATGGTAAAGACCTCTGCTCCCTAGTTGCGCAATTACCTTCCGAATCCACTTCACCAACACAACGTCCTGTAGGTGGGCCAACACGATCGAACTGTTCTCCTTCCTTCAAAACTCGCATTTCACGCGTGTCGACCATAGTATCATTTTTATCCCAACCATAAATCACCTCATACTTTTGTGTGTATTTATTATATGCGATTCCTTTTACATCTTTTGGCGACTCTGGAACCGTTACATCACCAGTATCTGCACATTGATCATAATCTTTTTTAAATTCTTCAACTAAATGAATCCTGTCTTCTCCGGACAGTTGTCCATTATGCTTTTGATAAAGAGTCTCTAGTTTTTGTTGATTTTCATACTCAAACTGATTTTTATAAAAACTGATATCTTTTAATTTTGATTCATGCTCAACTTTTGATTCTAAGTCTTCTGGCAGTTTTGTCTCAACATTATCAAAAGTATTCCCTTTTTCCTCTGAATTTTCTCTTATCTCTTGAGATGTACGATTGTTACCTATTGTATCTTCTTTATCATCAGGTGTCACTAAATCATCATTGCTGTTGATTGCATCCGTGATATCATTTGCATATTCTCTTGCATCACGTTCCACAATCTGATTCTTATATCCTCTATAATCATCTTCCGGCTTAACATAGTCATCAAAATTCTCTTTGAACTCTTGTGCCAATGGACTATCAGATTTTTCAGCATATTCATGTTGCCAGCAGTTCCTTGACGGATGCATCTAAATCCTTAACCGACTGGCTCATATCTCTGTCCTCATGGGATGAGGTTCCAATCAGTTCACCCTTTCCTGTGCATAAAGGGTGAGTAGCATATACTTCTCCAGTTAGTGTATCAACTATTGAGATTTCATTTCCGTCAGGTATGATATGTACCTTTTTACCTTTACTATAAGTTCCTTTTGGTACACGATAACGATTGCTTTTATATAAAACAACGTTGTCTTTACGAACCTGATAGTCTATACTTTCATTAACAGATTTAATAAAACTGTATTCAGATACTGGCTTCAAGTATTCCTTTTCGAGGGTGAATACTTCAGCTGGTATCTTTTTTGTTGTTTCGTGAACCTTTTGATTCCCAGTTCGTTCAAGCCATGCAAGGCAGTCCTTATTGAAACTGTCTATATCTTCAAATATCCTGTGCTCTGCAAATCCATGCTTCGCATACTTTATAACGTTTTCTATACGACCTTTGCTTTCTGGGTCGGCTCCTCTGCACAGATAGATATCAAATCCAATGGCATCATGATAGCTTTCGAAGCCTGCGGTATATATGATATCCCCATAGTTTTCGCTTACAGCCAGCACCTTGTCCTGGTCATAAACGATTTCTTTAGGCCTGCCACCAAAGTAAGTAAAGGCCTTTATGTGTGCCTCGACAAAATCTGCAGTTGTCCATGGATGGTCAATCCAGTATATAAACTTATATCTGGAGTTGGATAACACCATTCCAAAGGCATAAATCTTTTTGTGTTTTCCAGTTATTGTCTCAAGTATGATTTCGCCCATATCCACCTGTGCCTGATGGCCAAGCGGCGGATCTGCAAGTGCTTCATACTGTCTGAAATGCTCCGGCTTCTTAATTTCGTATTCTTCTCTAAGGGAAGAAATGTAGTTTCTAAAAGCGCGCTCCTTAACATCTAAGTCGTTGCATCTGGTTTCTTCTTTGATGCGGTCGTAAATCTGAGCTGCAGTAATATCGGGATACTTCCTAAGCAACTCTAAAGAGAAATCTTTATACTTATCAGATTTCCTGCTTCGACTTCCAGAAGATTTAAGCTTATTAGCATACTCATCAGGTGTCATATCCCAATACTTCAGAACAGTCTTATAATCGATACCTAACTGACGGCTGGTCTGAGACTTGTTTAACTTGTTTCGTCTCATTTCTTGAATTTTCTCGTAGATCATCCAGTTTTTCACCTTTCTTATCACCTCCGAGAATAAGTATATCCTCAGGGGCGTGATCTGTGGAAAATAAAATGCCGAAACTGTGGAAAATAAAATGCCGCTAGCTATGGAAAATAGTATACCGTTTACACACCTACTGCCTTTTCTACATCTATTCTTCTTTTTCCTTCTCACGATATGCACCTAAAGGAATGCCGCCCTTGTT
This sequence comes from Lachnospiraceae bacterium UBA1721, assembly GCA_002317155.1. Classification (GTDB taxonomy): domain Bacteria; phylum Bacillota; class Clostridia; order Lachnospirales; family Lachnospiraceae; genus AC2028. The sequence continues at coordinate 5,222 of DCIR01000048.1, read as the reverse complement.
CTTTCAGCTATTTTCTCTTCGTTATCATCTTGACAACTACATCCTTGGGTAGTCTGCGTAGTCTATGCATATCATATTTTTTACACCTCTAAACCAAAATATGATTTAGTTTCGTTGCTTACAGATTTAAGAATCCTGTACAGTGATGCATCTTCGGATGTCATGGTATCTTTATAGTCTTCAAATATTTCATCATATTCGGGACTAAAGTCCAAAGCACTCTCCTCCTTTAATGCTTTAAGAACGTCCTTATGAGATTTACCTATCATAAACCCGTTACCCTCTGACTCAATGATATAGTAGATGTCTGTTCCATCTACTACTGTGAGTTGTGTTGCGGTGTTGGTTCCCATACCCCATTCTGCCGAATTGATTCCAATAATTTTCTTCATGGCAATCCCCCCCCCTTCTACTCTGCTGTTACAACTTCTTTAACATTGATTGTTCCTGTGCTAATCTCGAGCGAAAAACTTTTAAGGTCATCATCTGTAAGTTCATTTGCGTAAAACTTCTCTATAAAAGCTTCGAGTTTTTTGCATTCCTTTTGGTCTTTCTTGGTTCCCATTGCTGGAATCTGTCTTAAAAGACAGCTAAGGTCCTGTACTTGAAGGCAGAATCTGTCTATAACATCGTTAGCGTCCTCTGCCTCAATTACTTCTTCTTTATTCTTATAAAACATATTGTTGAGTAAGAATGTTACTTTAATCACTTCATATCTCCTTTTTTGAGAATTATACCTATATTGCGTTACGAGTTGCCCTTTGCTCTATTATGGCTCTTGCATAGCATCTGTCCATTGCTTATATCAGTAGAGCCTCCTTTACTCCAGGCAGTAACATGGTCGGCGTCCATGTCTGATGACTTCCATATCTTCTTGCTGTTATTGCCTTCGCTGATAGCACAGAGGGGGCAGTTAGATATATTGTTGCTTTCTGCGTAAGCTGTCTGTCTTGCATACATGGTTTTCTTGGCGGGTTCGTCGAATATTCTTATGTTAAGCAGCTTCTTTTCAATACAACCACCAAGGACATATTCGTATATTCCCTTTTTGTTCTTAACGAAATAGTCTTGTTGAAGTTCCTTAACTTGGTTTGCTACGGTACTTGGATTATAAGATTGTGAATGGTATTTTTCGTACAAGTCACCCCATTCTAATCCCTGCATATCGTCATATACGTCTGGAAATACTGATGATACCCAATCGATAACGGAATTAAAATAGCTTATAACAGGTGTTATGTCTCCGTTGTTACGATTATCGTTCATATATTCGTTGATTTTATTTTTACTAACCCATTTGATGGCAGTTCGAAGAATATCTTGCCTATTGGCAGAGCCCTTTATATATGCTCCCCATTTCTGTACGTTTGGGTTGTTGGAGTTACTAAATGAACTGCGCATGGCTGTAACAAAGGGACCGCTGTATATTGCGTTTAACAATTCCTGTTCGTTAAGGGGTACACCAACAATATTAATTGTCTCAAACCACTCTTTGATTTCGGTCTCAGAACCCTCACATATATATACTGTAAGTCGTGTGTCTAGTATTTTTCGCTGCTTGTCTTTTGGGAGTCCCTTAAAGTTGTAGGGAATATTATTCTTTCCTTTTATGGCAAATTTATTGGTTACATATCGTCCAATGGATGTTATTCTCTGCTGACCATCGAGAACTTCGTAGCTGTTCTCCCCAGTCTTATTGAAATATATTAGGCCAAGGGGGTAACCGGAAAGAATACTTTCTATGACACCTACATCTCTCTTGTTATCTGCATAGATGTAGTTTCTTTGGTATTCCGGCTGTATCACGAGATTTCCGCCAAGTCCGTTTATTCCTTTTCCTTCAAACTCGTTATAAATAAAACCATTACAAATCTGTTCTACTGTGAAGTCTGTTCTAAGAGTTACATTCATTTAATTATCCTCCTGATGGCGAGTCTTTTGTATTGTGCTTTACCATCTATGACAGGTTTTGCAAGATCGAGTTCATTATCTGCGCTTCCTCCGTCAAATTTACCTAGTATCTCAAATTGTTCCGGGCAGTATTTGTCGAGAAAGGTTATTGGCACGCCCATTATTCCATCGTAATCGGATGGTATTGCGTCCGTGAAGGGTACTTCGATTGCATCGTATGTCTCGTACTTCTTGTAACCTATTCCTTTCACCTCTTTGTGCCTGCTAAATTTAATGTTTTCCGCTTCAGTCATGAGGGGAAGTGGTGTGTGGCGTCTTCCATTGTCAATATTAGTAAGCCATAGACAGTTATTTGTCGCTACTATTCTCTGGCCGTACTCATCTATCTCTGCTTCGGTTCCGTATAGTTCGTATGTTTCGGGAACAATGAAACCGGAAATCCATCTGCCCATGCCGTTTCCCAACCACATACTATTGTTGATTATCTCAGGGAATACCTCTTTGTAAGTTATACAATTTATATTACCTATAACCATAAACTGTTTGTTCTCTTCTTTTATCCAACTTATAAATTCTCTAAAGAGCGAGAAAGGTGGGTTGGTAATAACCATATCGCATATCTTAAGAAATTGTGTTACTTCATCACTTCGAAAATCTCCGTTTCCTTCTAAATATTCGAAGGGAATATTTTCATAGTCGATATATTCAAAATCGAAGGTATCTCTATTAAATATTGCTTTTTTTCCTTTCCCTTCAAAGTTTACGCAAGTGCTAATTAGTGTTCTTATTCCTAATTCTTCAAAATTTTGTAAGAAGAATCTTGTAAAGTTTGACCACTCCGGATCATCACAGGGTAACAAGATTATTTTGTCTCTGAAGGTGTTCGGATTGTACTCGATATAAGCGTTCATCTCTCTCTGTATATCGTTGTATTGGGTCCAAAATTCGTCATTTTTGTTTGCTTTTGCCTCTTTTAGATATTCGTGCCTTGATGACATCTTTATCTCCTTTCATATACAGTGTTTTTAGTGTGTTTTTACATGTTTCCTGCTATAAAAATTGCCCCTATTGTTATTGCTGCGAGAAATATAATGACAGCAATAGCTGATACCCTAATGAGCATCAGCTTGTTGTTAAGTGCCTTGTCGATATATTCTTCTGCCATATCCATTGGTACAAGCAGGTCTCCATTTATTTTATCGGCTTTCAGTATACCTTTGTCTATGTCCCTTAAAACTCTCTCAAGCGGTCTGTCACTCAGTTCTGAGAGTTCAGGAACCATAATGTAATAATCATCAACCAAATGGAGATTTAGCTCGCTTTGGCTTATTTTTCTACTCTTGAAATCTATTATCTTTGCCATATCAGTCCTTTTGTGCTATTTCAATGCTGTTGCTGGGTGTAGGGTAGGTGTACTCACAGAACTTGTGATCCGTAAATTCATCATAGGTCTTGTTGAGCCAGTAATTAGAATATAGTCCGAGTGAATTGTCGTAGAATTTTCCATTCTCATCCTGGCACGAATCGTCCCATGTAACATCAGCATAGTATGTGATGCCGTCAATTACATAGCTGTTCCATGCATGTCCCATTCCGTCATAATCAGCTGCTACGATATTGTTTTCTATTCCGGCTTTATCAAGAAGGAATGCAAATGCCTGTGAGTATCCGTAGCATACAGAGTATCCGTTCGCAAATACATTGTACATTCCAAGCCCATCTATATTTCCCTCGTCGTGAGCTTTATATCCCATTTCCGCATCTGTGTTTATGCAGAGGTAGTTGTGAAGGTATTCCGCTTTTTGCAGTTCGCTTAATCCTTCCGGCATTTTTGAGATAATTTCATCGGCGTATCTGTTGCATTCTTTCCAGATGTATTCACTATCATTGTAGATATCCATAAAATACACTACATTAATGTTACCGTATGTATTATATCTGAGGGTTATATCATAGTATTCGGGTGTTCCATCGATTATGTAGTCGACTATGTTGATAAACTCGTCCGGTGCGTCTTTAACTACGCATTGTTTGTATCCTTTTTCCCGTACATTGTCATAGAATGAGATAAGGTCTTTAAGTGTATCACCTTCACTATATGTAAAGGTGGTACCTCTCATTTCGTTTACGGCGATTCGTCCCGGGATTAGGTAAGTAAAATATCCAAGAAGGAAGATAGCAATGCCCCAAATGATGTACTTGTAGGTTTTGATTCTTTTATCGGTATTGTATGTATTCATAGCCATCCTCCTAAGATATGTGGCTATCTTAAAGTGTTTTCATTGCGTAATCTCTTAATTTCTGTGCTATCTCGAAAGGTCTTACATCTCTTTCTTTAGTATCTTTCATACCGATAGCTTCCATCAGAGGAATTCGGTTGAGTGATTGGATGTGGTTGGGTTTGATCTCGAGCCCCCATGCTTCTGTGAGTGAATGTAGTCTGTCAATGTCGTATGTAAAGATGCTCTCGCAGTTGAGGTAGCCTTTTATAAGGCTGATATCCTCTGCTGTGGGTGTGTCTGCTCCATCTATCGTATCACTGTCCTCTGTGTAGAATGTCTTGAATTCTCCTCTGTAAAGAATTGCTCCTGTGTCGAAATTAACAACTGCAATTCTTATGGGCTCTCTTGGGAATCCTGATGGTGATGTACAGTCGATATAGAAGACAATATTTGCTGTATGGCAAGGGGTGGCTTTTTCTGTGAAATCGAAGTTTCTGATCTTGTCAAGTTCACTTGCAATTATATCCACCGCACTCTTCCTTGAATTGGCGATCATAAATTCATTGAGGCTCATTCCGGTGGCGGCAGCGGCCTTTTTGAAGATACTCTTCTGTCCTTTTGGAAAAAGGATCGTGTAACGGTCATAATTCTTATCTGAATATTCCTGCTTGTATTTTGTTCTTGAATTCTTTGTCATAAAACGAATCTTCCCTCTGAATTGATATTAATTAAATGCATTTGTTACTTACTTCTTACACTCATAATATATCATACACACGATAATGTCAATGTCGTGTGTATGACTATTTTAAAACCACTATATAATGTGTCCTTATGTAGGTATCTTGAAAATCAGTATATACTATGGTACGCAAACGTCATACCCAAGTCTGTGATGTCTATATGCGTGTATAGGTTGCGAGACCGCCATGACTCCAAGAAGAGCGTGAAAGAACTTATTATTAGCAAGTTTGAACCTAAAATGTCTACCCTATCAAACTACTGTCGAATTTACTGAAAAACCTCTTACTATTTCAATTTTCTGGGCGATTTTGGCTATTTGGGCAAAATTTCCAGAGTAAATGCAAC
>DCIR01000056.1 GCA_002317155.1 Lachnospiraceae bacterium UBA1721 | reverse complement strand
AAAAAACCTACACCAAAGCACATTCTCTTTTGCAAAAGAATAAATGAATTCGATTAAGCGTCTAATTGAAGCTTCGGCTTCAATAGGCGCTTTTTTTGTTGCCGCAGAAAGGAGGTGAATGGTTGAGATTTTTTTATGGGGATCCTAAATACGGACTGCTTGAAGGTTTGATGGTAACGGTTCCCGGATTTGAGAAAAAGAGGAATGAGAAGCCGATTAGAAGAAATGATATATGTACAAGTAGTTATCATGCCAAGGAAGGTGTTGAAAACATGGTACGTAGGATTATTTCTTATAAGAATAGTGACGAAGCTATGGAGGCCGTCAAGTATCTTAATAAGAATAAAATATTTGTAAGTAATGACCATAAAAATCTGATAGCGCAGATTTGTGAAGGACATAGAGGGAAAATGATGAACAGCCGCAGTTATCTTGCAGCTGTTTTTCTTTTGTCTGCAGAAAAAGAATTGTGGAATCAGGTTGAAAAGAATGTAACAGATTCGGAAATAGCCTTTAGTAAAATTCAGGCCGTTGGATTTAATGAAGAACAGAATATTCTTATTCAGATTGCAGAACACTTATATAATGGTGAGCATTTTGTATGGTATGAGGAATTAGTTGATTCGGAGATTGTTTCAAAAGAGAAATTCGTAAATATTGTAAATGCATTACTTATTAGAAAATACGGAGCGGATATTTTTAAGATGGAAAGAGAGGTTGAATAATGTCCAAGATATTTTACAAACCGGTTGATGGAAGAGGAAGAATTACACTTCCCCCAGAGTGCAGAGCGAGTCTCGAACTTAATGGTGGAGACATCATAAGGATTGAAACGGATGATGAGTTTTCAGTTTTATATATCAGTAAGCTCGATGTTCTTGATATGCAGGCGGAGGCACCGGAATTTGTTGCAGAGTGTCTGGCGGCTACTGTTAAGTGTCTGAACAATGAGCAGAAGGTCAGCCTTGCAGCATATCTTCTTTCCAAGGCATCAGATATTGATGTATTTGAAGGAGAAGGTGCTGATGCCGAGAAAAGTGTTACTGCTGATAAAGAGGAGCTATTGAAATTCGGAAAAAAGACGGGTAAGAAATTCGGTGGTAAGGCAGGTGATAGAAAATGATGCCCTTCATGCTTGAAGAGAATGAGGACGGTGTTCTCTGGTACTACGGTAACATCGCCGGATTCTCGGATGGCAACAGAGTGATAATCGATGCCATCTTCAATAAACAGGATCTGAAGAATTTCATAAGGAAGAAAACAGACAAGCCGATTGAGGTACGGAAAGGAGTATATGAATCCATATGCAACGGCAATCTCAATTTCGGAAATGATACTTCCGTAAAAAAGATGACACTTCGCATTTTTCAGCTACTTCCCGACAGTCCGTTTGAGATGAGATTTATATCACTTCATAAAAGGGAAGAAAAGGAGTTTGGTCATCCCAAACGCAGCGAATACGGAGTGGTATATGAAGGTGAGATTAATAAATTTGACCTGGAGGATATCTGGGAAAGATTTGCAAGAATCGCACCTAAAGATTTAGGCGGCCATGCGCTGTCGATATCAGATGTGGTGGAACTGACAGACGGTGAGATTAGCAGATACTTCTATATCGAACCAGAAGTTTTCACAGAGATAGATTTTGCTTAAGGAGGAGAAAAAATGTCAAAGGAAAGCAAGACGAAGAAGAACCAGGAGATTAATGATGTTATGGAGCAGGACAACAGTCTGCCCAAGGTGACATTTGTTAATGATCCGCAGGAACAGAAAGGAGAGGAGGTGAAAGAAGGAATGAGTTACGACGTTAAGTTCAGTTCATTTCCCGGTGAAGGAAGTGTAAAGGGTGTATGCTCTGTAACCTTTGGTGGCGAGATTGCCGTTAAGGGAGTCAAGGTTATTGAAGGAAGTAAGGGACTGTTTGTTGCAATGCCTTCCTATAAGGCCGGGGATGAGTACAAGGATATTGTGTACCCTATTACCAAGGAGGGACGACAGAAGCTTAATGAGGCTGTTATCGGGGAATACAATAACCAGGTGCAGGCGCATCAGGCCGCAGTAAATCAGGATAATGGCATCGGGTTTGATATGGCGGCTCCAATGGGTGAGCCTATGAACGGTCAGGCACCTGCAATGCAGTAATGAAGATTAGTTGACTTTTATTTAACCGCTGGCGTAATGCCGGCTATTTTTATGCACATTTTTTAGAAGGAGAATGAAGAACAATGAGAAAGATTTTTATGAATGCAAGAAGCAAGGCAACTGCAATGAAGAATGAGATGATGGCACTTGGTAAGAAGGCTAAGGCTGTTCTCACTGATAAGAAGGGTGAGAACTATGTAGATACTGCTGTTAAGATTCTTATCGCAGTAGTGCTCGGAGCACTTCTTCTTGCAGGGCTCTATGCACTTTTCGGAGATGTGGTAATGCCTACTCTTACCGAGCGCATCAGAGAAATGTTCAACTATGCAGGCTAATGCAGGAAGCGTAATGGGCGTACTGTTTGGACTGCAGGCACTACGCCTTAATGCGCTTATGATAATTTTGATTATCGCATCAGTCAGGGATATCCGCACCAGGACTATCCCTGATCTGTTGCCTGTACTTATTGCAGCAGTATCGCTTATTCCAACGGGACATCCATATGTTTTAGGAGTACTTGTGGCAATGCCACTGTTAATGGCGGGAGTAGTCTATGGCGGGATAGGCGGAGGAGATGTAAAAACTGTAGGGGCAGTGGGCATTGTCTTAGGTTTTAGGATAACCTTGGCAGGGCTCATACTGGCCCTTATTTTTATGCTTGCATTTCATCTGATAAGGAAAATGCCGGTATTTTCTGACAGGAAAAGTGTAACCAGATGTATTCAAAATGAAGATAACGTTAAGAAGAAAACTAACGATTCCTATCCGATGATACCGTTTCTTACAGCCGGAATGTTTGCTGCGTACTGCCTAAATATCTGCATATTTTAGGCAGTATATTATGCAGATAATTTTTTTGATTATGCAGACAGGAGGAAACATGAGTTTATTCAGAAACAGGACAGTTCTCGGAATTCTTTGCATTGCGGTATCGCTTATCATATGCTTTGCGATTACACCGCTTGTAAACAGGGGACTGTCAAGCAAGACAGATATAGTAAGAATGAAGAAGAATGCGCAGGCAGGAGAACAGATAACAAAGGACATGATCGAGGTTGTGTCGGTAGGAAAATACAATCTTCCCAATAATGTATGTCATAAGGAAAGCGATGTGATTGGAAAGTATCTTACCGCAGAGCTTTATGACGGCGATTATATCTTAAGCAGCAAGCTGTCGGAGGATCCAGCCATGGAGAACGCATATCTTTACAGCCTTAACGGAAGCAAGCAGGCAATATCCATCACAATAAGTAAGTTTGCAGAGGGTCTTTCTGGCAAGCTTAAGAGCGGTGATATCGTTTCAGTGATTGTACCTGATTACAGAAACAGTGGGGAGACGGTTATTCCTTCAGAACTTAAGTATGTTGAGGTTATCGCAGTTACAGCAAAGTCCGGTAATGATGCCAACACAAGTGATGTGGCGGTTTCGTCAGATGATGAGGAAGGAAAGGAGCTTCCTTCAACTGTGACCATTCTTGTTACACCAGAACAGAGCGAGCTTTTAGCTGAACTTGAAGCCGAGTATGACATGCATCTTTCACTTGTTTACAGAGGAAGTCGCGAAACTGCGGCTTTATTTATTGAGGCACAGGATAAGGTGCTTGAGAATAAAAAGCTCGCGAAGGAGTCACTTGAAAAGTGGGCAATTGCCGAGCAGTTTGGTTTCACAGCAGACACCGATGAAGACGGAATATTTGACAGCTTTGAGATGGATGATGAAGGAAACATCATTGTATATGAGTCTTCAGAGTATGCAGTATACGAGTTTTTTTATTTCGCTGACAAAGATATCAGTGATCAGGTTAATGAGCTGATTAAAAAGAAGAGATTCGGTACTTCATATGAAACCTATTATGGTACAAGTGCCGGCTACTATGCAGCCACTTACGGACCTGCATATATGAATTCAGGAATTGTAAGCCAGGTAGGAGCAATCATAGCAGGAGAGCTTCCTGCAAACGCATCACTTGGAAGTGCTGATGTTGAAATGGCCGTAAGTATTGTAAACGGTAACTGACGGAGGAGTTATGGGATTCTTTATTAAAGGAAAAATGGAGAGGGAGGAACCACAAAAGACACATGCTACGCATGGAGGAGTACTTGCTGTGTGGGGCAGTCCGGGAAGCGGTAAGACTACTGTGTCGGTTAAGCTGGCACAGTACCTTACTTCAAAGGGTAATAACTGCATTCTGATATTTGCCGATATGACAACGCCTTCACTGGCATATATCTGCAGACCGGATGATCTTATCGAGGAAAAATCACTTGGAAGTATTCTGGCTGCAGCACATGTAACCGATGAACTGGTAAAGAGAAACTGTTCCTTCCACAAGAACAATAAATATCTTTCGATGGTCGGAATGCTTAAGGGAGAGAATCGATTCACATATCCTCCCTATGAGCAGGAGCAGGCAAAGGAGCTTCTGATTGCAGCTGAAGAACTGGCACCGTTTGTAATCATTGACTGCAGCAGTCATATATCTACAAATCTTATAACCGGCAATGCACTCATGATGGCTGATTCAGTTATAAGGCTCTGCGGATGTGACTTAAAGTCTGTTTCATATTTTAACAGTCAGCTGCCTCTTCTGTCTGATACACAGAAGTTTGATGCTGACAGACATATATGTGTTGCAAGCAATGTACTTCCTAATCAGGCGGCAAGGGAAATTGAAAAAAGCATGGGAAGCATAAGGTGCCAGATTCCGCACAGCTTGGAGGTTGAGACACAGTTTCTTGAAGGAGACATGCTTAAGGATTATGAATTTAAGGAGAGCAGGGCTTTCCGTAAGGCGATAGAGGCAGTCAGTAAGGAGGTGTTCGGTATATGAGAACAAATCAGGAGCTGTTTTTCGACAGCGGTAAAAAGGACAAATCATTTGCAGAGGTCTTAAGTGATGTGCAGGGATTCGTGGCCGCAATGCATTCAGATCTGATTGCTCAGCCAGGAAGTCTTGAAGCTGCTGCACAGATAAAAAAATATATAAGACAGTATCTTTATGATGAGAAGCTCTCTGTGTCGGGGATGTCGGACGATGAACTTGTAGAGGCTATTTTTACAGAAATGGCGGAATTCTCATTTCTTACAAAATACATTTATGGCACCGGAGTTGAAGAGATTGATATCAATTCATGGAAGGACATAGAGGTACAGTTTTCAGACGGAAGGAATGTAAAGCTGGATGAGCATTTCGATTCACCGGAGCATGCGGTAAATGTGCTAAGAAGAATGCTTCATCTTTCGGGAATCGTGATTGATAATGCATCACCTGCAGTGCTTGGATCCATTGGTAAGAATATCCGAATCGCAGCCATGAAATATCCCCTGGTAGATGAGGATGTGGGCATCAGTGCATCAATAAGAATTGTTAATCCTCAGAACATGACTAAGGATGATTTCCTAAAGCATGGAACGGCAACAGAGGATATGCTTGATTTTCTTTCTGCATGTTTAAAGTACGGAGTAAGCGTATGCGTAGCCGGAGCAACGTCTTCAGGTAAGACAACCCTTGCAGGATGGCTTCTTACCACCATACCGGATGATAAGCGAATATTTACCATTGAGAGCGGATCAAGAGAACTCAGTCTCATAAGGGAGAAAAACGGACGCATTACTAACAGTGTCGTTCATACAATTACAAGACCAAGCGAGAACTCAAACATGGATGTATCGCAGGAGGATTTGCTTGATATGGCACTCAGATTCAATCCGGAAATCATATGTGTGGGAGAGATGAGATCTTCAGAAGCCTATGCTGCACAGGAGTCTGCAAGAACCGGTCATACCGTTTTAACTACCATTCATTCCAACTCATGCGAGGCTACCTATGGAAGAATGGTTACGCTCTGCAAGCGCGTATCGGATATGAGTGATGAAGCACTGATGAAGCTTGTAACCGAGGCATTCCCCATAATCGTATTCGCTAAGCAGCTGGATGATAAAAAGCGTAAGGTGATGGAAATCATGGAGTGCGAGATATGTCCTGACGGATCAAGAAAGTATCATTCGCTATTTAGATATGACATTAAGGAGAACAGAAGAGAAGATGACAGAAGTGTCATTATTGGTGAACATATCAAATGCGATGCAGTTTCAGAAAGCTTAAAGAGAAGATTTATCTCGAACGGAATGCCAAGAGCCGAGCTTTTGAAGATATGCGGTGAAGAATTTAAGAAGGGAGAGTTTAGTAGATGATAACACTCAGGATAGTTGCCCTTATCGGTATGATAACGGGCTTTTTTATTCTTTGCAGAATATCTGTAGCCGATATGGCAAACGGAATCTTTGGCATGGTGACAAGTGGTCCAAAGGGCATAAGAGAATCAATTCTTGAACAGACCAGGAAGAAGAAAAAGTCATGGCTTCGCAGGGAGATAGATGAGATTCAGGCGATACTTGAAGCTACTGATAAGACCGCTATGTTTCCAAAACTGTGCACGCTTTCGGTCATTCTGTTTGCATGCGGTGCGGTATTTGCAGCCCTTATTGGCAACATGTTTCTTATTCCGGTTATGGCAGTCGGAATGATGTTTATACCGTTCTGGTATGTGAGACTTTCTGCATCACATTTTAAGAAGAACGTTTCTGCTGAGCTTGAAACAGCACTGTCAGTGATAACAACTGCATATATCAGAAATGAGGATCTGCTTACAAGTGTGGAGGAAAACATTACACACTTAAATCCTCCGGTAAGGACTGCTTTTGAAGAGTTTCTTACAAGGGTAAAGCTTGTTAATTCTGATGTGCAGTCGGCACTTGAAGAGCTTAAGGGAAAAATCAGGAATGATGTATTTGAGGAATGGATTGATGCAATGAAGGCCTGCCAGTATGACAGAACTCTTAAGACAACACTTGTTCCGATTGTTGCGAAGCTTTCAGATACAAGAGTGGTAAACGGAGAGCTTGATTACCTGGTGCAGGCACCGAGAAAGGAATTCATCACAATGGTGGTGCTTGTGCTTTCAAACATCCCTTTGATGTATTTCCTTAATAAGGAATGGTATCATACGCTGATGCATACCTTCGGCGGACAGTTCATGCTTGCGCTGTCCGGTGTTGCGATATTTGTATCAACGGCGTTTGTTATTAAGCTGACCAAGCCCATAGAGTACAGGTCATAAGGAGGAGCAATGAAGATCATTATTTTATTACTGTTTGTGTTCTTAGCATCTGGCCTGTATTTTACTTTGGCAGGAGCACTCAGGCTTCCGACACTAAGAACCGGAAGGGCTATGGCGGGAGCCTCAAAAAAGAAAAAGGCAGCGCTGTCAGTCATTATTGATGAAAGCCTTATGTCACTTACTGTTAAGACAGCCAGGTTCATAAAGATAAATGAGTACAAGAGAGTAAGAATGGATAACACTCTTAAGGCAGCAAATATTGATATGACACCGGAGGAATATACGGCCCATGCGATATTAAAGGCAGGGCTTTTTCTTTTGCCGATAATTCCATGCTTTTTTATAATGCCAGTGCTAAATATCGCATTCATTTTGCTTGCAGTGCTTACCTATTTTAAGGAAAACGGAAAGGCTGACCAGCTGCTTAGGGATAAGAAGGAGATGATTGAAGGTGAACTGTACAGATTTACCTCGACACTTACACAGGAGCTTAAAAACAGCAGGGATGTGCTTTCTATTCTTGAAAGATATAAGAAGAATGCGGGAGAGGAATTTAAGCATGAGCTTGATGTACTCTGTGCAGACATGAGATCAAGCAGCTATGAGGCAGCACTTACAAGATTTGAATCAAAGCTTAATTCTCCGCAACTCTCAGATGTGGTAAGAGGACTTATCGGAGTACTTCGCGGTGATGACGGGGCAGTGTATTTTCAGATGCTTACACATGATTTCAAGCAGATGGAGTTGCAGAGATTAAAGGCAAAAGCAGCAAAGATTCCTCCAAAGATCAGGGTGTTCTCATTTGTGATGCTTGGCTGCTATGTAGCAACATTCTTTGTGATTATCTTCTATGAGATCATCGGAAGCATGGCTACGATGTTTTAAGGAGGCGCGATGAGAGAGAAAAGACACAGACCTAAGAAATTGAAACGTCTATTAGCCGACAGACGCGGAGAAGGATGTATCGATGTGGTTGTTATGGTCCTAGCGGTGATGATGGTTATTGCTCTTTCACTGAGAGTACTGCCTGTATTCATTGCCAAGATCCAGCTTGATAATTTCGCAGATGAACTTATAAGGGAAGCTGAGGTCAGTGGAAGGGTAGGAGCTGAGACAACTGCAAGGTATGAAAGACTCTGTGAGAATACTGGGTTAAGTCCCGCGGTTACCTGGTCCCAGACCGGAAATATACAGCTTAACAGAGAAGTGACGGTTACGCTTACCTATGAAGTGGATATCGGACTGTTTGGAGGCTTTGCTTCTTTCCCGATAGAACTGACGAGTAAGGCAACCGGAAAAAGTGAGGTGTACTGGCGATGAGATTAACAGAGAAAAATAGGATTCCACCCGTGAGAAATTTAGGGAACATTTTGAAGGATAAAAAGGGTGAAATGTTCCCTATGACAGTAGCGGTTTCTATTTGTTTATTGTTCCTTTTGTTGGTAGTAATGGAGTTTTTCAAACTTATGATTACAGCATCCGGGATAAAGGATGCATATGAGGAAGCCATGATATCTGTTGTAACGGACAATTATAATGAGGTATATGCCTGTGTGAGAGAAGGTTATGCGTCAGGTCAGATACCTACCGGCTATGGATTTAATGCTACGGTTGATATCGGTGATGTTGAAGCAAGGCTTTCAGGACTTCTTGGGTTAACGAGCAGCGGAGGAACACTTAACAAGGTTACAGATGCAAGAAATATCCAATATAAAATCAGTGATATTAATGTTACGGTTCCTAATACGCCAATATTTAGAAGTGGGCAGAAGTTTTATGCTGAAGGCACTATGGTACTTACCATACCTGTTATGTTTGCAGGTCGCAGGCTGTTTGAGGTTCCCATAAATCTTAAGGTGAAAGCTACTATGAGAGAAGTATTCTGATGCGGAAGGCATAATATACCGTCTTAATTCGCTTCTGTTGAAATGTATTCTGTTTACAATGTGATGTAGGATATATACAAACGGAGGGGATAACAATGAGAAACACAAAAAATATTTCAAACGTTACTAAAATCTTTTATATCAGCCTTACGATAGCTGGCTTTACTACACTTGTTCTTGCGCTCGGAATGATTTTCGCATTGAATATGCCCGATGCAATTGTACGTGGCATTGGAATAATAGATATGATCAGTTTACCGATTATTTGCTGGAGTGGAATAGTAAGCAGCAAGTATATAAGAAAAGGAGATGTTTGATTATGAGAACAGGCAGATTTGAAATAGTAGAAACTCAGAATAGTTTTAGCCGCAATTTTCAGGTTATTGTTGATAAAGAGACGGGTGTTAATTACCTGTTTATTCTGGAAGGATATGGGGCTGGATTAACACCCCTTCTTGGAGCAGACGGTAAGCCTATCATAACAAGGAAATCAGAAGTGTAAAACTTTTTCCATTGGAAAATGAATCTTTGAGGGGGATATGTATTTCATCAATGAAATACAACATTTTCGGTGGAAAAATTATATATATAAAGTAAGGGATACTTCATGCAATATATGAAGTATCTTTTGTTTTGGCTAAAATCAAAATACGCATTGCGTTCTTAAAAGTGTTGTGTTAATATGTCTCTAATAAATACGCATAGCGTATTCTGAGGAGACATTATATGGGAATAGATTATATGATAAATGAAACACCTGAAGAGAAGGAAAGAAGAGAACTTCTGATTGAAATCAGAAAAGGAACCGGAATGACCAAGAAGGCGTTCAGCCAATATTTTGAGATTCCATACAGAACTATGCAGGACTGGGAGTCAGGAGCAAGACATATGCCTGATTATGTTCTGAGACTTATTGAGTATAAGGTTCGTATGGAGGGGCTAATCAAGGAGGAAGAATAAATGAGCGATAAAAGTAAAGCTAAAGCACTCAAATTTGGAATTGTTGGATTGCTGTGTGGCATTTGCGTAGTCGCTGTAATCGGTATTGCTGTTGTTCTAAAAAAAGGCAATGCAGAACAGCCGACCGTTACAGATGTACAGCCCGAGCCGCAGCAGGAAATAGTAGTAGAAGACATAGAGTCTGTAGTTATTGATTTTGGAACTTCTGAAGTAGATGTTCCTGTGGTGAACGAAAATGAACAGCAGCTGCAGGAAGTTCCGGAGATTCCAGAAGTACCTACTGAGGCACCTGAACTTGCACCCGATACTGATCTGACAAATCCGGATGAAGTACCGGAGTATGTACCCGCTGAGATTGAGCCTGTACCTGGGACAACACCTATTGCTGAGCCGCAGGTACCTGTGGATGATGGTAGTCATCAGGGACAGGTATATGTGCAGGGATTCGGGTGGATTGAATCAGGCAGTGGAAGCCAATCAATACCGGCACCAGAGATTGGCCAGAATGGTAATAAGATTGGAGATATGTAAATAGTGTTGAGGACATAGTCATTATGGCTATGTCCTTTTTGATTGGAGCATAAATGAAGAAGATTATTAATGTAGTTGTTTCATTTCTTGTTGGAATATCGATTAGTTTTCCTATAACTTCATATGCCGCAGGTGATCCTAATATCGGAGGTGGCGGCGGAGGAATGGGCGGTGGTAGTAGTGGTTATTATTGGAATGAAACATATGATGGTGTGCGAGTAACAATTGTGAGTGCAACCACAGGATTACCGGTTACTGTGCCAATAGATTTATCTAATATTAATACAGCAAATGTAGTAATTGATTTTGGTAAAGTATGTAAACGGTCGTATCAGAATGGTGCAT
>DCIR01000013.1 GCA_002317155.1 Lachnospiraceae bacterium UBA1721 | reverse complement strand
ATAGTCAATGAATAATATTCAAAATCCCCCGACATCTCTGCCGGGGGATTTACTACATGCTTATTCACCTTTGATTCTATTCTAGCACATCCCATCTATCTGCTTTCAATCTGCGACCTTCTATAAGATATAACAAGTATAGTCGCAAAAATAATCGCAAGGCTCAAATAAATAATCACTGACATTTGAACATTGTTGAGCTGTCCATACATATATGTATTGCAGAAAGTACCGTAATACAAAGCCATAGTAGGTCTTAACTGCCATAGTTTTGCCATAAGTCCCAGCTTAGTCGGAACATTGAAAAGACCGGCGAAAACGATAGCAGCATGAATTGCAGTGGTTGCAACAGCTGATTTAGTCAAATGCGACAGGATCATATTGGTAACTGCAAAGAATATCCCCACCAAAACTGCCAATCCCACATAGATTAGCACCATCATTCCAATAGTAATATTCCAAGGAGATGATGGAATAACATTTTGAATCATAGCATCCCAGCCTGTAACTCCATAAAATGCAAACATGACTCCAAAACATACTCCTAAGAACAGAAGTGTTTGCACCACAGCAAATGTGACACCTGCAGCTATCTTTACCATACAAATCGGAATCCTGCCATTTTTAGTAGATAAAACCAATGCATCTGTTCTGTATGTTTTTTCATCTGCAAAAACACCTGATAGAGCAATCGCTATAATTAATACCAACCCCCAGCCGATTAAAAATAATACATCCAATAAATTTACATATGCCAGAGCATAGGAATAAGATATGGGTTTCTCTATACCGTCATAAATCTTAAGCCAGGTATCTATTTCTTCTCGCGAGCAACCGATTTCCAACCCATCATGCTCAATATCATTTCTCATAGACGCATAAAACTCATCTTCTGTCATCCCGGGTATCATACTTCTGTCTCGTATAACATTATAAAAATAATCATACAAAGCATCCATTCCAACATTGGCAGATGCATTCATATAAACTGCCCCCGGATCATTGGCAAATATATTCTCATAACGCTCGGGATGTTCTTCCAGCTCTTTTTCTATAAGCCTGTGATACTCTTCGAAAAACGCCGCATCCATCTCTTGACCCGATAAAGCCGTAAGTGTATCCTCCTGATATTTCACGTATGCCTTCGCACCATCCGCTGATAAATTGGTAAAGCCCACCAAAAGAATGATAATCAGACCAAGGACAGTGGCAATCCATACTGCCTTCTTACTAAAAATTTTCTTAAGCTCTGCCTTGTACAGCACAGACATATTATTCATCATCCGTACCTCCAAATTCCTTCAAATATAACTCCTCCAAATTCTCATGTATCTCTGCGCCATTACCGTCAAAGATAATATTTCCATCCTTCATCATGAGTATTCTGTCTGCTATATGCTCGACATCCGATACTATGTGTGTCGAAAGAATAACAATCGCATCCTTACCAAGCTCCGCAATAAGATTTCTGAATCGAACTCTTTCCTTGGGATCAAGCCCTGCTGTAGGCTCATCGAGAATTAATATCTTCGGATCGTTAAGTACTGCCTGCGCAATTCCAAGACGCTGCTTCATTCCTCCCGAATATGTCTTGATTTTTTTATTTGCGGAGTCTTCCAGATTGACTATTTTTAAAAGTCCCTTGCATTTACTCTTTGCGGATTTTTTATCTATTCCTTTTAATGCTGCCATATACATCAGGAACTCCATCCCTGTAAAATTAGGATAATATCCAAAATCCTGAGGTAAATATCCGAGCGCATCTCTGTACATTTCATCAGAGGCATCCAATCCTTCAAAGCTGATACTCCCGCTGCTTGGTTTAAGGATTCCGCAAATCATTCTCATCAACGTCGTTTTCCCTGCACCGTTTGCACCAAGCAGGCCTATTACGCCGGGCTTTAAGCCAACAGTGATTCTATCAACAACTATTTTATTGGAATATTGCTTCGTAACACGATCTAACAAAAGTTCCATAATACATCCTCTCTTCCTTTAATGAATAATAGGCTTTCTCTTACTGTTAATGCTGTTATCGCCGCTAATATAATCACAATAACAAACGGTTCAATCACATGAATGCTAATCGCTTTTTCCATTAATGCAGGCAACATACATGTAACACCGGTTATAGCCAGGCAGCCAAAAATGTTTTCTTTTTCATGCCATCTTCTGGTTATCATCAGTATTCCCAGAGCGTTCAGCATATATGGCAATCCGACAAGCCCGAGAATCGTCAAAAATCCAAGATTTGTTTTCTCCTGCAACAAAAAAGAAAACGCTATAAGGATAACTAATGTAGAACCACCCAATAAAAACATTCGGACCGCCTTGATAAATCTCAATGAGAATCTACTCGCCGCTTCCAATTCATGCATTCCGTATCTCTCAGATCTTCCCAACCCGGTAGTCAACAACAGTCCGCTGATAGGAAGAATCCCTGAGAAATACCACATAATCTCAGACTTCTTGGAAAATAGGATTACGCAAAACAAAAAAATTAATAGAGCGCATGACAAAGCCGACCGTACACCCATATACTTAAATTCAAGTACAAGGACATCCCAGATATGCATAGATCTTTTTTCATGTTTTTTCAAAAAAACTTTTTCACGCTTAGTCGGCGATATCCGATAAGCATCTTTTAACAGTTCTTTCATATCTTTTTCAGTCATTTGCTTCACCTCCTATATTTCTTCTAAGTAACATTAATCCTTCCTTAAGTCTCCGGTGTACTGCAAATCTTGATATACCAACAATCTTCGCTATATCTGTCACACTCATCTCGTTGGTAAACCTCAAAACAATCAATTCTCTTAAATCCTTTGGAATTTGTTCAAGAGCCTCCTCAATGACCAGACTATCAATTCTTGCTTCAGGCTCGTATTCAGATTCTCCTGATAATTCACAGTAATCCTCAATATCATCTAATTTCGGTTTGCGAAATTCATCCATACAAAGATTTCTGGCAATCGTATACAGATATGCCAATTCCTTATTTGTATCTTTATAGGTATGACTTTGCCAGAATCTAAGATATGTCTCCTGAACTATATCTTCCGCCAGATTTACATCCTTGGTCAGCATATAACAGTAACGGAGGAGTTTTTCATATTGTTCTTTTAAATCCATGGATTATTGCCTCCTCTATATGATTAACGGAATAATGCCCTCATGTGTGCGCCCGTATAAAATTTTTGTAATAGAAAAGCACCAGCCATATTAATGGCTGATGCTTCACACCTTTATAATACCTTTAACTCTCTTATTTTATTAAAGCATCTGTTTAGCATATCAAAATCAAAAGTGTTTTACTCCGAAAACTTCCGTCAAAAATGTCCTGTATCCTATCTTTTCATACCACTTTGCAACACCGGTAAAATATATAAAAGAAATATCCATGCCTTGACATTTAAGGTAATCCGTAACATTGGCAACCATTTCAAGCGCTATTCCCTTATTTCTATATTCAGGGACCGTTCCTACGCATCCCGGCATTCCGACCTTCCCATATGCATCTGTCAGATAATTTTGACAATTGGTATCAACCAGGCAAAAGCTTGCTATTTGACCATTCACCCTGCCTACATATATCTTTTCCGGATTATTAAAATATTGAACCCAGCTTTCATCTACCCTTGCTACAGCTTCATGTATATCTGTTAGGTCACCCTCATACCATCCGTAATCAGCAATATCTTTACCGTGTAAATGATAATCACTCACAGAATAATTCTTAAGTTCCATCAGCATTTCATCGCATCCACCGACAGACTCAAAGCCATTCTTTTCGAAAAATCTCCATGTATCCGAAACAGCACCGATAAACAATCTTGATGATACGCCACCCGTTATTACTTTATCATATCCGCGTTTCTTGATATGTTCTTCGACTTTGCTCAGCAGTGACTTACCAATCCACTGTTTTTGATATTGAGGCACCACACATATCATTCTTATTGCAAACTCTTCAACAATCGCAAATGCGACAATTTCCTCATTCTCTTCATGTTCGAAACAGGTACAGTTATCTATATTTATAAGGCTTGATAATCGCTCAAACGACATCTTAAACTGTGGGAAACATAAATTGAAGATATCACAATAGATTTGTTTCATATTCGATAATCCTTTAAGCATCTTTAATTACGGAACGCTATAAACTGCAGATCCTTACCGGTCTCTACCGTAAAACTTTTTCCGTCAAAAGTAACCAGTCTGCCGTCTCTGGCATACTGCATATATAGTATCTGACCGTGCTCATTATACAATATCATAAATCCAACCTTGTCGCCCAGTGAAGACACCTTTGTATTATCATACAATGAATCCTCATGAAACTGATAATCGAACGTATCGGCATATTTAATTACTTCTCCGCATATTGTATTCTTCGAATATAAAATACAGAAATCACCAACACGATGGGGAACCCGATTCCCGCCAATATGCCTGCCTGCAAATTATTGGCTGCTTTCTGCGATACAGTTCCAATAATTGCCGGTCCTGCTGCCCCACCTAGATCTCCTGCAAGCGCCAGGAGTGCGAACATCGCGGTTCCTCCGTTTGGGAGTATCTTGGATGAAATACTGATTGAGCCCGGCCACATTATACCTACAGAAAATCCGCACATAGCACAACCTATCAGACCGACCAAAGGAATACCTGCCAATCCTGCGACCAGATAGCACACCAGACACATCACTCCCGATGCCATCATAAAAATCGACAAATCAACTTTTTCACCAAATTTTCCATACAGCAATCTACTGATTCCCATACATACCGCAAAACCGCAGGGACCTGCCAAATCACCAACTGTTTTAGAAACATGCAAAGCCGATTCTGCAAACGCTGATGCCCATTGCGCCATCGCAATCTCTGAGGAACCTGCACATATCATTAGGACGATAAAAATCCAAAATGCTTTTGTCCTAAACAGCTGGGACATTGTCATGCTTTTGCCCTCTTCGACCAAGGGCTCTATGGGGCAGGTCGCAAAATTGTAAATGTTATACAGCGGAATAACAGACCATATCAGCGCCATTATTCTCCAATTCTCTATTCCAAATACAAAAAAGAAAATCGTCGAAAACAACACAACCCCAACCCAGCCCCAGCAATAAAAAGAATGCAGAAGGCTCATCATGGTTTCTTTATTCTCAAAAGGGCACGCCTCTACAATCGGACTGACCAGTACCTCGGTCAGACCACTTCCTATAGCATATATAACTACGCATGCGATAATTCCATAAAATGGCGACGGCAATAAATCAGGCAGTACAGCCAATCCTGCAAGTCCCAATCCCGACGTAACCTCTGCCGCAATAACACACGCTCTGTAGCCTATTTTATCCACTATACCTGCGCATAGAAAATCAACCACTAACTGCGTAACAAAAAAACATGTTGAAACAAGGGCCAACATACCAAACGATATATCATAATTATTATGAAATGTTATAAACAGTAAAGGTACAAAATTCGCACATATAGCCTGGGTTATAAAACCCAAATAACATGCAAGCTGTGTCTTTTTATAATTCTTCTTATAATTCTTTTTCATTTCCATTTTATTCGCCGATTCTGATTTCTTAAGCCGATGTATTCATGTTTCGGCCTACTGATATTAACATCTAAATGTTATTCCACTATCTCCATAGTGTATACTTACTCGCACGATGATTCAATAAAAACAATATATCCTCGCAGAGCTCTTTTTTACTTTATAAGCCGAACTTTCCTATAAAGTAAAAAAGAGCTTCACATTTCTGTGAAGCTCATAAAAACACAATAAATTATTTTCGATTAGTGAAATCTATCCCCAAACCTCTTCAGCTATCTCTTTAACAAGTTTAAGCTTTGCCCACTGCTCTTCCTCTGTAAGCTTGTTGCCAATCTCACATGAAGCAAATCCGCACTGAGGGCTTAAGTATAATCTATCAAGAGGCACATACTGCGCAGCCTCATGAATTCTTGCAATAACCTTTTCCTTGTCTTCAAGAATAGGAGACTTTGTTGTAATAAGTCCAAGTACAACCTTTTTGTCCTCAGATATCTTCTGAAGCGGAAGAAATCCTCCCGATCTTTCATCATCATACTCAAGGAATAATGCATCCACGTTCTCTTTTGCAAAAACATAGTCAGCAACAGTATCATAAGGTCCGCTTGTAAAATATGTTGAATGATAATTTCCTCGGCATATGTGTGAAGTGATAACCATATCCTCGGGCTTTCCTTCAAGTGCCAGATTATTTACTTCCAACAGCTGTGCCTTAACGTCCTCTAAATCAATTCCAAGCTTCTGATATCTCTGCTTTGCAGCATCACCAACAATGGCTCCCCAGGTACAATCATCAAACTGAAGATTTCTGCATCCGGCATCGTAGAACTGCTTAATCACTTCCTGATATGCTTTTCCGATATCCTGAATCAATCCCTCATTGTTTGCATAGAATTTTCTTGTTGTCTCATAGTTTGCAGGTACAATCATCTGCTGGAAGAATTGTGCCGGAGCAGGAACAGTATATTTAGCAACTGTATTTTCATCTTCAAATTGCTTCAAAAACTTAAAGTACTCAACAAACGGATGTGCCTTCGCTTTGATCTTTCCTACCAAATAAGTATCATCCAACACTGCGAGTTCATCATTAAACTTTACTCCGTTGCCGGTTGCCTTGTGCTCTACTCCTTCAAATTCCCACATAAAATCAAGGTGCCAGAATGTTCTTCTGAATTCTCCGTCAGTAATAACGTGTAACCCCAATTCCTTCTGCTTTGCGACTACCTTGGTGATTTCTTCATTTACAACTGCGTCAAATTCCTCTTTTGTAATCTTTCCATCACTGTAAGCAGCCTTGGCATCCTTGAGTGCCTGAGGTCTCAAAAAGCTTCCTACAATATCAAATCTAAATGGTGTCTGTAATTTACTCATTATTTATATCCTCCGTTTTCTTTAACTTGAGGATATTCTATCAACATTAATTCACACTGAAAAATATATAAAATATGCGTTTATTCATAGTTTCAAACTATGGACAGTTGCTTTTTTAATGCTTCCATATAGAAGTTTGCATATCTGCTAAACACAACATTTTTCTTTTTAATAACACCTATTCTCATGGATTTATCCACATCCAGCGGCTTTGCAATTATATTACTGCCATTCAATTTCGAATCAATAACGCCACTGCTTACAGTAAATCCATTCAATCCTATCAACAAATTGAAAAGTGTCGCTCTATCCCTCACCTGTATGTTTTTAGGGAAATCCAGCATACTCATAAACTCTTCAGAGAAGTAAAATGAATTATTGTTTCCCTGCTCATATACCAAATACGGATAGACCTGCAAATCCTCAACCGTTATCAATTCTTTACCTGCCAGAGGATGCTTTTTGCATATAAAGACATGCGGATCCGCGACATATAATTCTTCAAAAATCAGCTCATTATTCCTGATAAGTTTTGAAATCACTTCCTCATTATGCTCTGAAAGATAAATAACTCCTATTTCACTTTTTCCACAGGCAACATCCTCTATTATTTCTCCCGTCTGAGTTTCCCTAATAATAAAGCTGTACTTATCTGCATCAAACTTCTTTATCAAATCTACAAAAGCGTTAACAGCAAAAGAATAATGCTGGCAAGAAACAGAGAATTTCGGTGCACGTCTGTCCCCACCACCAAAATGATCTTTCATATTATCAGCCTGCTCTAAAAGCATTCGCGCATATGATAAAAGTTCTTCACCTTCTCTCGTAACCACAACGCCTTTATTCGACCTGGCAAATGCAGTTACCCCCATTTCCTTTTCCAGATTATGAATTGCCGCACTTAATGATGGCTGCGAAATATAAAGCTTTTCAGCGGCTTCTGTAATATTTCCACATTCAGCTACCGTCGTTAAATATTTTAATTGCTGTAATGTCATTGTCATCTTCCCATCTTCTTTGCGAACTTCTTAAGTTCTTCCGGAATATGAATTGTCTGAGGACATACCTTTTCGCAGGCTTTACAATTTACGCAACACTCCGGCTGTTTATCTGCATCAATTGAAGCAAGTGCCATTGGTGCAATGAAATCACCTGCACCGGCAACCATCGCCTCATTATATAGCTTAAGAAGGAACGGAATATCAAATTTCTTAGGACATTTACTTACGCAATAATGACATCCTGTACAAGGAACAGTAGTCTTTGCAATCATATCATCTGCTATTCCAAGTATAAGCGCCATCTCAGCTTCATTTAATGGCTTATTCTCCTCGTATGTCCTTATATTTGCCTTAAGCTGTTCCATATTTGACATTCCGGAAAGTGTCACCACTACACTAGGAATAGACTGTATGAATCTAAAAGACCATGCAGGCACATCTTCATCAGGTCTTACAGCATTAAGCTTAGCTGTTGCTTCGTCAGAAAGAGTAGCAAGCTGTCCTCCTCTTACCGGTTCCATAACCCATACAGGAATATTCCATTTATCAAGCAGTTCAACCTTACCCTTAGCATCCTGGAACTTATAGTCAAAATAATTAAGCTCAATCTGACAGAATTCCATGTCTTTTCCGTAAGCATCCAGGAATCTCGTCATACATTCAATATCACCATGAGTAGAAAAACCAAGATGCTTAATACGACCATTTTTCTTCTGTTCCATGAGATATTCATAAATACCAAACTTAGGATCTAAATAAGCATCAATGTTCATTTCACAGACATTGTGGAACATATAAAAATCAAAGTATTCTACCTGACACTTTTTTAACTGCTCTTCAAAAATCTCTTTAACCTTAGGCATATTTGAAAGGTCATATCCGGGGAACTTAGAAGCAAGATAAAAACTACTTCTGTCGTAGTCTTTAAGAATTTCGCCAACCACAAGTTCAGACTGACCACCGTGATATCCATATGCAGTATCGTAATAATTGATACCTGATTCCATACAATATGCAATCATCTTCTTTGACAGTTCTACATCAATTTTGCTGTCATTCCCTTCAAGAACAGGAAGTCTCATATTTCCCATACCGAGTGCTGAAAGTTTAATTCCGTTAAAATCATTATAAATCATTCTTACTATCTCCTTCTCTTCTTTTCCCTTTAATACGTTCCTTTATCTTAAAAATCAATTCTAATGCCATGTGATTCGCTATCTGTCCCATAGTTATTTACCTACACACCTTCGAAACAAACTATCCGTCACATAATGAAACAAATCGTGACATTATAGGAATTTCCTCCACTGGGGGCATATCTTCCGGCTTCTACAACCTGCTCAACCAATTCCGCCGGCACAGCTTCATTCTTAAATTTTCTTGTACTTCGTCTACTTTTTATAAAATCCAACATATCTTTTATCCCCCAAAAACATAATTCTTTACTTGATACCACAGCAGCATATCCATTCACAGCCAAATCGGTATTCTTTAGAACTATATTACCACAACATCATAATGGTTGATTAACAGATAAAGCATATATTTTTTATCTCTATATTTCATTATCCTATAGAGATTTTTTGCAGTCAAATCAACTGTACCATTTTCCAGATATCTCAATCTTCACATACCTAAAATCGTGTGCAAAAATGTGTAAATATCTAATAAAATTTAACCACAGCATATTATAATATTGCTACTTAATTAATTTCCATAAGTGGTTTCTCATTTATCAATGCCATACATTTTCTTTGAAATGCCCATAAATACTACTATTGGGTCCATTGTATGCAAAAAAGACCTTCACATTTCTGCGAAGGTCTTGATAATACAATATAATGTATCAAATTTGGTATTGCAATTCTCACAGAATCACAATGACCTTTGTCACTTCTCTCATTGCCACATTTGAAGGATATCCTTTACTTCCTCTTTTGAAATAAGATGCGTATATCCACCGTGTTCGGCCAGCGAATAACTTAAACAAACCTTGGGCAATCATTCTTATCAAACCGTATCCTTCGTATTCCATCAGAAATAATACGTTCCTCAAATGAAGTTACTCCATGATAAGCAATCCACCAATCCCCATCTCTGTCGCAGAAGAAAGAATTATGTCCAGGGCCAAACTCTCCTTCAACACTCTTAAAACTAAGAATCGGTGTCTGTGCCTTTTTCCAAACAGTTACGTCACATAAATCAGCCCCATCTTCGGCTGTCAACATACCAACTGTGTATAAATAGCCTCTTGCATCTCCACCAGAGTAGACCAAATAAATCGTTTTTCCATGATAGAATGCATATGGTCCCTCATTGTTTATAGTTCCATTTGTATTTTCAAAGCCATATAAAGGTCTAGAAATGCACACTGGTTCAGTGATCAATTCGTAAGGATTCTTAGGATTAAACTCTCCCACCATTAACATAGATCCAGAGTCCATTGGACTACCAATTTTTTCTCTATAAGACCAAACATAATAATGTCTGTCTCCAGATTTTACATAGGTCATATCCAGGGTAATACCATCTTCCCCTAGCTTCTTTCCACCAGGTCTTGTCACCTTCTTTGGATCCTCCCAATCTCCAGGCTCTAGAATATCTCCATTCTCCTTAAGCTTCATAATGTGGCACTGAGGTCCCCAATTTTCATTACTAACAGCAAAAATAAGATATAATTCTTCATTAATAACATGAAACTCTGGTGCCCAAAATGTTTGAATCAGGCCCCTCTTCTCATCTTTATCAAGGATGATATGAACATCTGTATCTTCTGCAAAAAGATCCTCTAATTCATGGGCTTTTCTAACATAAAAGCCAATATCATCCACATTATCATTAGTGGCAATATAATAGTAGTCATCCTTCCATAAAAAGAATACTGGATCGCCAAAGCCTTTAGAAAATGGGAATTGAAGCTTCGGATATTTAGTATTCTTCTCTGGCGCTTCATTCCAGTGTTCCTTTATTTTTCCAGTAAGCTCATCAGAAATACTAATCTCGCTATTTTTTCTAAGCTCCGAAATGGAAATGCCGGTACGCTCTTCAAGTATCTTTCTCTCACAAAGATTCCACTCTTCATAAGAAATAAAATCTTCTGTCATCCATGCCCAGAAAGACTCCTCACCCTCTATAGAAGTTCCATTTTCTGTAAAGTCCTCACCTGTAATCAAATAAGCCTGCTTTGAGTCAATGACAACAGAAGCTATTCTAATATTTCCAGCATAGGCAGGGACTATTCGATTATCTTCATCCACACTACCCTTTGGAAAGAGAATTCCATACTCATTATGAATTGGCTCTCCGTGAATAGAAATATGCACACTATATGCTAATCCATTAGGATACTGACCATCTATAGTTGTTTTATTATATACCTTTAATTTTTGCATTTATCTACCTCATCTCAATACATCCCTTTGCAATTCCAAATTTATTACCGTCAAGTAAATATCTCTTAAGTTCTTTTTGTAAAGTAGTGTTCTCTGGCAATTCATTATTAATTATTTCATATCCTGGGAATATCCACCCCATATACCATGTTGCATCTCTGTCAATATTTTCAATAGTAAAAAGCTTCTGAAACTTTACAATATTAGAATTTTCTCCCAAAAACTTTTCTAGTTCCGGCATCATCATCCATGAATCACATGTAAGCTTTACTGCCTCCCATTCAGGAAAAAACTGATTACAGAAGCATTTCAGCAGGTGCTTTACCTTTAAGAGAAAATTCCTTTCCGTCTTCATCTACTGCAGCTAGTACAATAGGACCATCGAGAATGGCCGTAGCACTTGAGTTACCTGGAAGATCACGACATTCTAATTCAGATGCGAAGAAGATGTCAATCTTTTCATTATCAAAGCAACCTGCAACAGAAAAATAATTATCTTTTACATTTTATTTCTTTACCATTTACATACGCATCTTTAGCCCATCCAGGGATTCTAAATTGAACCGATATTTCATCCTTTGAAGTAATATAAAATGTAAATGACCATCTTGTTTTTATATTATTGCTTTCTCTTGAGTCATCAAAAAGTGAACCCTGGCAATAATTCATATTGGTTTCCTGAGAAATTGTTACACCATCTATATTCATTTCTGAGCCAATATACTGTTTTTTATTCTTCATCATCTTCCCAAAACAATTCATCCAAGCCCTTTCCCAAAGCCCTGCAAATACTTCTGCACAGCTTAATGGTGGGATTATAATCTCCTTTTTCAATTGCGTTAATCGTCTGTCTGGACACACCGCAAAGCTTTGCCAAATCATCCTGGGACATATCCTTTGCCGCACGGGCTGCTTTCAAATTCAGATTTTTCATTCGGCATCCTCCCTTTTTTCCACAAGGGATTTTAATCCAATCACTGCCAATACCATGTACATAAAGATTGCACATATGAAATTCAGAGAACCCATGGCAAGCTTGCCGTCGCGAATCACATTCCCCAAAGACACATTGTTTATACCGATAATAATATTTATAAACCCAATGATTGCAAACAGGATAATTAACGCCTTACGATTCTCATTCAAAGCGAAATATCCGTCATACCAAATGTTATAAGCGACCATAACAAAAATAGAAAGCACTGTCCCAATAGCAATCAATATGCCTGTTTGCGCAGGGACTTCAATTTCTGCGAACTCAAGAAGAGCTATGATAATAGAGAAAAACAATGCTGTAAAAAAGCCGTATTTGTATGCAGTTCCTCTCACAACAATTTGTCTTTCATCATACTGGGCTGTGGTCTTGGGTCCCTTCTTTGTAGCCAAAACCATAATTCTGGCCATAACCATACCAATCGCAAGTCCAAACATCATGCAAACAAAAACAATCTGCTTGATAGGATGTTGGATTTTCACAGAATAATTCACTGTCCACTGGCCGTCTTTTCCATAGCCCTGAAACCGCTCCCCTTTTACAGGACCCAAGTCATGTTCAGAAGCAAATTTATCAGTTTCTTCCTCAGAACCAAGGAAATAAAACTTCATGTTGTATTTGCCGGCTGCCAGCTTCATTTTTGTAGAAACAATATCCACCTTGTTACCGGTACAGCCAAAAATCTGCTCACCCTTTTCATTCGTAATAATCAATGCACTTACTACCCCGGGCTCCTCTTCCGGCCACCATTTTGCATTGATGACATACTGACCAGAACGCATTACCGCGATATTATTTTCGATGGGAATATTTTTACATACGCCGTCTTCCACCACAACCGTCTGTAACATAGCTGTACTGGTTTCTCCACCGTTTCGCACCATATAAAGCACCCACAGCGCAATTACCAAAAGTAACAACACTACATCTGCAATGATTCTTTGTGTTTTGGTAATCTTTTTTTTCATGTTATTTCTCCTCTTCCCAACTCGTTTACATTTGCTCTTTTTCGTTTTTTGCTTCCACAAAAGTTCTTGCTGTTATAAAAGACTGTGCAACCAATGTAATCATAAGACATACACCTACAATTCTTACCAACCAATCACGAAGCGGAATCTGTTCACCCATCAAAATCAATCCCATCATCAAAACTGCCTCTACAATCAATATCATTCCACTCATAATCATTTTACTCTTCTTATTTGTATTTTTCATATTATCACCTTTCTGTTCGAATAATCCGTTTTCAAACTTTGTTTATTTCTACCGGCTTAGGGCCTTGGCCTTTGGTCCTTCGCAGGTATTACAGGTCTACCTTGTAATCATACAATACCACCCGTTTTACATTATGTCAAATATATTTTACATTTTGTTTTGAATTTATGACTTTTTGTATGCGTAATGTGAATTTTTAAATTCCGTATAAATCATCAAGAGGAGATGCGGACAAAATCTTGGACCAACTAAGAAATAGGAGGTTCATATGTATTCTTACGAAGACCGCATCCGTGCTGTAAAGTTTTATATTAATTGTGGCTATAATGCAGCTTACACAGTTAGTAAATTAGGTTACCCTGATGCTTCCAATCTAAAGCACTGGTACAGAGAATATTCAGAGTCTAATGATCTTCATCATGGTCGTAAAAAAGTTAGTAAATTCTCTGACAAAGAAAAACGTGAAGCTGTCGATTATTACTTCGCTCATGGACGAAATGTTTTGCAAACAGTAAAGGCTCTTGGATACCCAAGTCGTCCTCTTCTTGTACAATGGGTAACCGAATTATTTCCAGAAGAAGGCGGAAGGCGTTGTAAATCTTTCAAGCCATATGTAAGATGTTCTCAAGAAGAGAAACTCCAAGCAGTGATGGAATCCTGTAAAGGGAACCTTAAGATTACTCAGATAGCAGAAATATATAATGTTACACCTTCTGCTATATCAACATGGCGTAAAGAACTGCTTGGCGAAGGGAGAACATTAAAAATGCCAAGTCCTTCTGCTGAAGATAAAACAACAGAGCAGCTTTTACGTGAAAAGGCAGAATTAGAAGCCAAAGTTAAACGCCTTGAGCATGATGTATATAAACTTCAATTAGAACGTGATGTACTTGAAAAGGCAGGTGACATTCTAAAAAAAGAGAAGGGCATCAGTCTTGATAAACTGACCAATCGAGAAAAAGTATTCTTGATTGATGCCCTGCGTAACCAATATAAATTAAACGAGCTTTTACCAGTGCTTCAACTTTCTAAAAGTAGCTACTGTTATCAGGTTCAATGTATTAAGCGCGAAGATAAATACAAAGAGCTTCGCGATAAGATAAAAGAACTCTTTGTTGCAAATAAAGAGCGATATGGTTACCGTCGAATACATTGCTTACTGAAAAAGGACGGTATCACAGTCTCTGAAAAAGTAGTTCGTCGAATTATGAATGACGAACAGCTAATTGTTAAAACAACAAAAAAACGTAAATATAATTCATACAAAGGTGAAATAAGTCCAGAAGTAGATAATGTAATTAATCGTGATTTCTCCGCACTTCAGCCTAATCAAAAATGGCTTACAGATATCACAGAATTCCATATCCCGGCAGGTAAAGTATATCTGTCACCAATAATAGATTGCTTTGATGGAATGGCAGTTTCCTGGACTATAGGCACATCGCCAAATGCAGGACTGGTGAACACTATGCTTCTGGATGCGATTAGTACTTTAAATACCTCAGAGCATCCAATGGTGCATTCAGATCGTGGCTGTCATTACCGTTGGCCTGATTGGATTAGAATTATGGATGACGCTGAGCTAACTCGTTCTATGTCAAAGAAAGGTTGCTCCCCAGATAATTCTGCCTGTGAGGGTTTCTTTGGTCGACTTAAAAACGAAATGTTCTACAATCGAAATTGGAATCGTATTACTATTGATTCTTTCATTGATGAACTGGATAAATATATGCATTGGTACAATGAAGAACGAATCAAAATGTCATTGGGTGGAATGAGTCCACTTGAGTATAGACGTAGTCTAGGAATAGCTATTTAGTCCAAGAAAACGTCCGCACGCCCAGATGAATTGCAATCCGAGATTCCC
>DCIR01000037.1 GCA_002317155.1 Lachnospiraceae bacterium UBA1721 | reverse complement strand
ATAATGACTATCTGGTAGAAAAAGACCGACGTGCCAAAGGAATTATCAAGGACATCGTGCGTGATGCTGCGGCAGGGAAGAATGGTTCAGCTGTAGTGGCGGGGAAGAACGGTTCAGCTACAGGAAACACTAATGTAGTGACAAATGGTAAAGGTGTTTCGGGAGCAGGAGATAAAGGACCTACTCTTGATGATGTATTTGATAAGAAAACATACTATAATCCGGGAAAAATTATTTCGAGACTTAAGAGTCAGCTTGAAAAGTATGAGAGACAGATTGCCGAGAGTGAAGCAAGGGCAGCAGAGTACAAGCTGCAGCTTATGGATCCCGAGCTGGCTATGGACTATCATAGATTGATGGAGATTCAGGAAAAGCTTGATAAGGAAGAGCATGAGCAGGAAACCTTGCTTGAGAGAATGCTTGAGACGGAACTGGAACTCGAAGAGATGAACGAGAAGGTTCAGCAGTAAGTAATTTATTTAACATTTTGCTATATGGCTTTAACAAAATAATATAGCAAGACCCTTCGAAGTTGATATGATTATTTTGAAGAGTTTTTTTGAATAAATGGAGGATTAGTTAGTGATGAAGGATATTGTGCTTGCAAAGTTTGCGGAAGTATTCGGGGATACAAAAGAGGCTAAGGTTTATTTTGCACCCGGTCGCGTTAACCTTATAGGTGAGCATACAGATTATAACGGCGGACATGTTTTTCCATGTGCTCTTACAATCGGAACATATGGTGTTGCGCGTAAGAGAGAGGACAACAAGCTTAGATTTTATTCTATGAATTTTGAACAGCTTGGAATAATAGAGTCTTCTTTGGATGATTTGAAACCCTACAAGGAGGCTGATTGGACCAATTATCCCAAAGGAGTTATGTGGGCTTTCGGAGAGAAGGGTATGAAGGTTCCTAGTGGAATGGATATCCTTCTTAACGGAAATATTCCTAACGGATCAGGACTTTCTTCATCTGCATCCGTAGAGGTTTTGACAGGACATATACTCAGAGATTTGTTTGGATTTGAGGTGAGCAATCAGGAGCTTGCGCTTATAGGACAGTTTTCTGAAAATAAGTTCAATGGCGTAAACTGCGGAATAATGGATCAGTTCGCTATAGCTATGGGAAAAAAGGATAATGCTATTTTCCTTGATACCGCTAATCTTGAATTCACATATGCTCCTATTATGCTTGAGGGAGCCAAGATAGTGATTTCATGCTCGAATAAGAAGCGTGGTCTTGGAGATTCTAAGTATAATGAGCGTCGCCAGGAGTGCGAGGATGCTCTTGCGGCCCTTCAGACTGTGCTTGATATTAAGAGTCTCGGAGAACTTGACGAGGAGACCTTTGAAAAGAATGCTGCTGTAATCGGTGATGAGGTGAAAATTCGTCGTGCGCGTCATGCAGTATATGAAAATCAGAGAACTGTTAAAGCAGTTGAAGCGCTTAATGCAAATAATGTTGAGCTGTTCGGTAAACTGATGAATGCTTCACATGATTCTCTCAGAGATGATTATGAGGTAACCGGTATAGAGCTTGATACGTTGGTTGATGAGGCTAGAAAGGTAGATGGAGTGATCGGTTCCAGAATGACCGGTGCCGGCTTTGGAGGCTGCACGGTTTCGCTTGTGAAGGATGAAGCTATCGATGAATTTATAGAGCAGGTAGGTAAAAATTACAAAGAAAAAATTGGCTATGCGGCAGATTTTTATGTTGTGTCTGTAGGCGATGGTCCCTGTACTTTATAAATGAGGCTGAAGGCTTTGTAAATAGCGGAATTTACTGATATAATTGGCATTGTTATTTTGACTAAAGTTATTATAGCACCGAAAAATATGTGAAATGTAGGTACTTACAATGAACTATGATATAGGGCAATATGTGCTTGATAATTGGAGAATTGTCCGTGAACTCGGAGAAGGCTCCTATGGAAAGGTATTTGAGATTGTAAAAGAGAGTGGGCCGGTAACTGTAACGTCGGCTCTAAAAGTGATCACTATACCTAAATCGGCAACGGAAGTAGTATCCATTAAAAATGAAGGCCTGGATGATGAGTCAATCAGAAAGTATTTTAAGGAACTGGTTGATGAGGTGTCTAATGAAATAGTAATGATGGCCTCAGTAAAAAATCATCCCAATGTAGTCAGATATGAAGACCATGAGATTATCGAGAATACTGAATCTTTTGGCTGGGATGTTCTGACCAGAATGGAATTACTCACTCCGATGGATACTTATGTCAGTGAGCATGCGATGTCAGAGATTGATATTCTGACGATGGGCGAACAAATCTGCAGTGCTCTTGAGTATTGCCATAAAAAGGGAATGATTCACAGAGATATTAAGCCCGCCAATCTGTTTGTGAATGAGATTGGTTATTTTAAGCTTGGAGATTTTGGAATTGCCAGATCTGTAGAAAAAACTACAGGTGAAATGTCTCAAAAGGGCACTTTGAATTATATGGCTCCTGAGATCTATATGAATAAACCCTATGGCGCGAGTGTAGACATCTATTCACTTGGAATGGTTATGTACAGAATGCTCAATATGGGAAGAGCACCTTTTATGCCAATGCCTCCCATTACTCCGAGCAGAAGTGATCGTGATAATGCGATGGTTCGCAGAATGGGTGGAGAGATACTTCCTGCACCCGCTAGTGCGTCAGCAATTGTAGCAGACTTACTGATCAAGGCCTGTGATGCAGACCCGAATAAGAGATACAAGAATGCTGCTGAATTTAAGAAGGCCATTGCAAGAGTTCGTAATGAACTTGAGGACCGCACTCAGCAGGATGCCACTGTGGCTGCAGTACCCGTACAGCCTGTGGCAGCACAGCAGGTAGCAGCAC
>DCIR01000090.1 GCA_002317155.1 Lachnospiraceae bacterium UBA1721 | reverse complement strand
GGAACTTATTCCGAGGCTGCCCCGGAATATTACGTTCTCGCCGGCGACTACATCGTTTCAACCGTTCGCCTCAGAAAGTCCGATACCGAGACTGCTGCCTACAGCTTCCCTGTATGGGATCTCAATTATCTCGATTATTACTGTGAGCCTCAATACGATGTATATATCTCAATGCCCGATACAGTCACTGCGACTATCAACGGAATTGTTCTCGACGATAAATACTGCTACTCAGACCCTGTAGAATCTGAAGAGCAGTCTGCTTTTGGGGAATATGCCACACTTCCTCTTATAAAAAAATATAAGATAGAAGACTTCTACCAGCGGCCCGAAATCGAAGCAAAAAACGCAGACGATTACACCGCTAACGTAGTTTTTAACAGCACTACCGGTGTATATGAAATAGACTATGGTGAGAATCCCAACGTAGATGAGATGAAGTCCACTGCCATTGAGGCCGCTAAGATATTTGCTAATTATCTTGCAAATGATATTGCTCAGACCACGATGGAAGCATGCTTTGTTCCCAACTGCGAAATCATCAAGTTTATCATAGCCGGCCGCGAGGATGCAGGTAAGTTTTTCAAATACCACTCATCTCTCGAGTATACCAACATAGAAGTAGACAGATTCATCTGCTATGACAACGATACCTTCTCGTGCGATGTTCATATGGATCAGGAGATTTATCGTTACGGTGAGGCCCCTTTTGAGACCGATCAGGTAAATTACAGATTTTATTACGTAAAATACAATGGAGTATGGAAGGCCTGCTATATTAATATTTTGCAGACCAGAGAATAAAAAGATTAATCCAGAGATAATAATATGAAATACATTTTAGAAAAAGGACGTCCGGCAGATGCCGACACAAGATTAGATAAAGAAAAACGCTGTTATGATTTACTCGACAGTCTTGGACTGGAATATTACAGATGTGACCATCCCGATGCAAATGCGGACACCATGGAAGCATGTCTTGAAATTGATGCTATCCTTGAGGCAACCGTATGTAAAAACCTATTCCTTTGCAATCGTCAGCACACTGAATTTTACATGCTCATGATGCCCGGCGACAAGCCATTTAAGACTAAGGAAATATCTTCGCAGATTAACACTGCCAGACTCTCATTTGCTTCAGCTGAGGAGATGGAAGAATTTCTGGACATCACTCCCGGTTCTGTAAGCGTCATGGGACTTATGAATGATAAGGATAACAGGGTACGTTTACTCGTAGATAAGGATGTACTCGAGGGTGAATATCTCGGATGCCATCCCTGTATCAATACTTCAAGCCTCAAGCTCCGCACAACCGATGTATTCGGTCCTCTGCTCAAGGCTATGAGACATGATATGACTGTGGTCACACTCATTGGGGAATAGATATTATTGACGAATAAATAAGTGATCAATGAAATATAAACAGGCTGTGAAAAAATGTAAAACCATTCTTTCACAGCCTTATTTTTTTAACTTATTAGCGTTAGTGGCTACTCGCCCCAGCCCATCTTTAACTGTACCACTCCGAAAAATTCTCTGATAACATAATGAATTCCTACCGGGAACAGTGTCTGCGCCGGTATTCCGTACAATTCATCATGGCCCTGATCCGCGGCAATGAGTCTCGTTCTGAATATATGGAAACCGTTGGTAATAAATCCTACCTTCGGCTCTTCCCCTTCACTCAGACTGTCTATTATCTCGTAGCTGTTTTTGATGTTTGCTATGGTATTGCGCGACTCATCTTCAAGGATAATGCGGTCCTCATCAATTCCTTTTTCAATAAGAATACGCGCTATAACAGAAGCCTCACTTACCACCTCATCACTTCCCTTACCGCCTGATGCAATAAGAATAGTGTCCGGATTATCCTTCATATAGTTATATGCTTTCTGGATTCTAAGCGACAAAGGTCTGGTAGGTTCCGTTCCCCTAAGGCCGGCCCCGAGAACAATCACATAGTCCAGATTTTTCTCTGGCTTCATATTCATATAGGTCACAACATTTATTTCTACAAACAAGAATAGAATAATAGCAAGACCTGCCAAAATATGATATATCACCTTGATAAACATCGGGATCTTGAGTTTAAGAGGTCTTCCGGTCTCTTTATGAATCAAAATATCATGAAGCATAAATATTCTGATTGCACTGAAAGCCGCCAACAAAAGCCATACCCACACAAATGACAAGCTGACTCCCGCATAGAAAATACAGGTAATGTAATACAGAATCGAGAATATAAAGATTATTGTATACAGCAGACACTTAACTGATGCAATGCTCCATTTTCCTCTTCCGAAGTATCTGCCCGTTTTCTTCTTGTATTCTAAATACTCTTCGCCAAAAAGCTGTGGCAAAAACTTTTCTTCCTGCAAAATCTGAATGTGAAGCATCACAATTGCAAAAACAGTAAATCCCAAAAGTAACCAATTGAAGTACATCAAAAGAATACTTATATAAAGCAGGTCAAATGCAAGGAATGCAGGATTTCTGCTAAATGC
>DCIR01000038.1 GCA_002317155.1 Lachnospiraceae bacterium UBA1721 | reverse complement strand
CTGGTATGCTCACAAAACAGCAATTATATCTATGCTTGAATACACAAATGAAAAAAGGGGTAAGATAAAAAGAGAATAAAATAATGGTATATTAATCACGCTGCTTCTTTTGCTTAATAAGGAAGCAGCGTGTTATATTATATAGATAAGGACAGAGATTCATATAGATAAGGGCAGATAGCTTTCTATATGCTCTCTATATATAAGGATAAATAGGTGGAGGCGGTTTAATAATGTTTGACAATTATGTGAGCATCCGTGGGCAGCATCTTAATAAATATAGTTATACTTCCGGAGGTGGTATGACGGGAGGATACTATACAAAGACTGTAAAAAGAGACGGGGATCGTGCGCGGATACATATTGAATCAGCTGAATGGCATTCACAGGATCCGACTGTGACAGAATATTTGACAGATGTAGCTGTGCTGGATGAGCTTGAAGCAATCGTACGAAAATATAAGATGAATTACTGGAAGGGAATGAAGTTCACAAATATGTTTGTATGTGATGGCGAAAGTTACAGTTATCATTTTGATTTTGACAAAGCTTATATTTCATTTTCTTCACAGATATATCCTGCAAAGTACAGAGAAAAGTTAGCTGAGCTTGACAGTGTTATCGAAAAATATATCAAGGCAAAGTAAGATGGATAATAGAAAGCTCATAGATAAATCAATACGTATAACTGAATCTGAATCAGGAAATATCACTGAGATTATGCCCAGAGCAGTAGAAAACTGTATGAAGCCGGGGACATTTATCATTACCCCTATAGAGGTTAGTGAAGAAGGTGATATGATAGAGTATCGGGTAGGAGATGCTGCTCATTCTTTTTCGAAAGAGGCAATTAAGACTGGAGACATTATAGTAGAGGAACTGCCCTTTGTGCCCCAAACAGTTCAGTCTAAACCAAGCTGTAATCCGTGTCGAAATTGTGGACGATGCTAGTAGAGTAGTGGATTCATATATGTCCTATATAGTTTAGATAAGGAACTATTTCGATATAAAAATACCCTTAAAGTGATAGATTTATATAATTGTGCGATATATTGTGATAGTTTAACCTATACCTTGAATGTATAATATAGAAAACATTTAAGAAGGTAAAATATTTATGGCACGCGCAAAGTCCAGTGAACTTAATTTGACAGTGGGTTCACCTTTTAAGTTAATAATTACATTTGCTATTCCCATGATTTTGGGAAATATGTTTCAGCAGCTCTACAATTTCGTTGACACGATGATTGTAGGGCATTTCTTAGGTCTGGATGCTCTTGGTGGTGTGGGCGCTACCGGAAGCATCAATTTTTTGATTATCGGTTTCTGCATGGGTATGTGTGCGGGATTTGCTATACCTGTTGCACAAATGTATGGAGCCGGAGATCATGTGGCACTTAGAAAGTATGTGGCTAATTCTATTTATCTGGCTATCTTTTTCTCAGCTGTGATAACGGTTGTTGTAAGTATTTTCTGCAGAGAGATATTGACTCTGATGCAGACTCCGGAAGACTGCATCGATTATTCATATAATTATATTCTTATAATATTCTACGGAATTCCGATTACATTTCTTTACAATATTCTTGCAGGAGTAATCAGATCAATCGGAGATTCCAGAACACCATTGATTTTCCTTATTATTTCAACATTTATAAATGTCGGCTTGGACTATCTATTCATATCAGGTTTGGATATGGGAGTATTCGGCGCGGCTCTTGCAACTGTTGCATCACAGCTTATGTCAGGTGTTATGTGTATAGTTGCAATTATCGTTAAGTACAAGATTCTTCATGTATCGGGCAAAGAGTGGCTACCTGATTTTTCATTTATGAGAAAGCTGATTGTAATGGGTCTTCCCATGGGATTACAGTACTCAATTACCGCAATTGGTTCGGTAATACTTCAGCGCAGTGTTAATATTCTTGGACCGGTAGCTGTTGCGGCAGCCACCGCAGCCAGCAAGGTTAACATGCTGTTTATATGCATCATAGATGCATTGGGAGCTTCAATGGCGACCTACGGCGGTCAGAATCTTGGTGCGGGCAGAGTAGACAGAATCAGAAAGGGTACAAGGGCGGCTGTTATTATCGGTGTGGCTTACAGTGTATGTGCTTTTGTGGCAGCGATTTTTGTGAGACGTCCGCTTATTAATCTGTTTGCGGATGAGCCGCAGCCGGATATGATCGATATGGCGGCTCAGCATGTAATTATCACGACAGGATGTCTGATTTTGCTTGTGTTGGTCAATGTGCTCAGATTCCTGATTCAGGGTGTGGGTTATTCTACATTTGCTATTTTAGCCGGTGTGTTTGAAATGATAGCAAGAACCGTGGCAGGTATTGCGATTATCCCTAGATTTGGATTCCTGGGAGCTTGCGTTGCATCGCCTCTTGCTTGGCTTTTGGCAGACATGTTCCTGGTACCTGCATATTTTTACGTAGTGACCAGACTTGCTAAGAAGATTAAGATATCAGGCAATGAAGAAAAAGCGATAAGTAAGGCATAAAGTAGCTCTTTTTAAGTTCTTTTTATGCGATATTTCTATATAATATTTTTCTCGAATAGGATAGAATAAAAGAAATGTAAAGGCTTACATTTCAAATAAACAGAAAGAGATGGGTTATAACAATGGCAGCAAAATGGTCACAGGCATGGCTTAACTATTCAGAGAAAAAAGACAAATCATTAGGAAAATTCTTTGAGAATATCTCAGTCGTAGGTTTTGATTCCGAAAATAAGATAATTAAAAATGCGATAAAAGAAATCAAGCTCGGAGCAGAAGGATACTATAAGGTTACTCCTGCTTTTTGCGGTGCAGTAAAAGATTGTGATGAAGCAGATAAAGGGATAGTTCTCCTCAAAATTGATGTTACATCTGAATATATCGAAAGTAAAAAGTCTGAAGGTATTACCGAAGGACAGGTCAAAGAAGGATACTGCATTACATGTAGTGATGAGAAGATAATTGTATCAGCAGTAGGAGAAGCCGGACTTTTGTTTGGTGTATTCAGAATGCTGTCATTGTGTGCGACCGGAGAGATTAAGCCGGGATATTCTAAGCTGGTTATTCCCGATAATCCGCTTCGTATGCTCAATCACTGGGATAATATGGATAATAGTATTGAGCGCGGATACTCAGGTAAGTCATTTTTCTTTGTAGATAACAAGGTGGTAGTAGATGAGAGAACTGTTGATTATGCAAGATTGACAGCAAGTGTTGGACTTAATGCTGTCGTAATCAATAACGTTAACGTTAAGCAGGAAGCCAGCTATCTTATTACTGACAAGCATTTTGATAAGATTGCTCAGATGGCAGAGATTTTTGCTGAATACGGAATCAAATTCTATATGAGCTTAAACTATGCTTCTACCATTGAAATTGGTGGAATGGACAGTGCCGATCCTTTTGATGAGGATGTTAAGAAGTGGTGGGAAGCTAAGATGGCAGAAGTATTTGCCAAGATTCCTAACCTTGGTGGGTTCCTTGTTAAGGCTGATTCAGAGGGAAGACCCGGACCGTTCACTTATGGCAGAACTCAGGCAGATGGAGCAAATATGCTCGCAGATATTGTTAAAAAGTATGATGCATTGATTATTTGGAGATGCTTTGTATATAACTGCAAGCAGGATTGGAGAGACAGAAAAACCGATAGAGCTAGGGCAGGTTATGATAACTTCATCGAGATGGATGGAGATTATCATGACAACGTTATTTTACAGATCAAGAACGGACCTATTGATTTCCAGATAAGAGAGCCTATCTCACCCCTTCTCGGTGGTCTTGAGAAGACTAATCAGATGCTTGAGGTACAGATTGCTCAGGAGTACACCGGACAGCAGATAGATGTGTGCTATCTGATTCCGATGTTTAAGGAAGTACTTGATTTTAAGACATATTGTAAGCCTGAGAAGGATACGGTTGCAGATATTATCAGCGGACGTACCTTTAAGAATGCCAATGCCGGTATCGCCGCAGTAGCTAATACAGGTAATGATTACAACTGGACTGGTAATACACTTGCACAGGCTAATTATTACGGATTCGGCAGACTTGCATTTTCGATGGATCTGTCTGCGGAAGAAATAGCAAGAGAGTGGATTATGATGGCAGTATCCGATGATGAGGAGATTGTTCAGAAAATTCTCAGCATTCTGCTTCCTTCAAGAGAGACCTATGAGAAGTATGTATGTCCTCTTGGAGTAGGATTCATGGTTAATCCTTCATACCATTACGGACCTAATGTAGATGGTTATGAATATGACAGATGGGGAACTTATCACAGAGCAGATCATCTCGGAATCGGCGTAGACAGAAGCAG
>DCIR01000009.1 GCA_002317155.1 Lachnospiraceae bacterium UBA1721 | reverse complement strand
TTGCATTTACTCTGGAAATTTTGCTAAATTTTAATTTTATAAAGCCAATTCTGCCGAATTAACCTCCCGTTCACCTATTAAACCTGCTCTACAGAGATAGTAACATTCTCTCCGTTGATACTCCACTCCTTGGTAACAGCATAGGTCTTACCGGTGGTAAGCTCGTCAGCAAGTACCTTTGAGCAGATAGCGTCACTGTTCTTGGCAGCGATAGCAGCAAGCTTGTCATTTCCGTTGAGAGATACTCTGATATGGTCGGTAACCTGGAAATCAGAATCCTTTCTCATGGTCTGAATCTTAGAAACGATTTCTGCTGAGAAGCCTTCCTCGATGAGTTCTTCGGTAAGGTTGGTATCAAGAACAACTGTCATCTTGTTGTTCTCCTGTGATACATAACCCTCCTTCTGAGCCATCTCGATGAGGAGATCTTCCTTGGTAAGTTCTACGAGAGTGCCATCTACCTCGAAGGTAAGAAGCTCGCCTGCATTGAGCTTGTCCATAGCTGCGTTTCCATCAAGAGTAGCAAGTGTATTCTTGATACCGCCGAGCTGCTTGCCGTACTTAGGTCCGAGTGTACGGAGCTGAGGCTTGAAGGTATAAGAAGTAAAGTCTCTTACATCATCAGTGAACTCTACAACCTTAACATTGAGTTCCTCACGGATGATATCTGAATAGAAGCTGTCAAGCTCACGTCCGTCTGCAGTCTTGATGTACATCTTGCTGATAGGCTGACGATTCTTGATAGCAGCATCATTTCTTGCTGCACGTCCCATTACTACTGCATCGAGCACCTCATCCATAGCGGCCTCAAGCTCGGTATCAATCTGAGCCTCATCTACTACAGGATAGTCGCAGAGGTGGATTGACTCGGGAGCATTTGCATCGATGCTGCATACAAGGTTACGATAGATTTCCTCAGTCATGAAAGGAATCATGGGAGCTGATGCCTTGCAGATAGTTACAAGTGCGGTATAGAGAGTCATATAAGCATTGATCTTATCCTGCTCCATTCCCTTTGCCCAGAAACGCTCACGGCTTCTGCGAACATACCAGTTACTCATATCATCTACGAACTTCTCAAGTACAGCACCTGCCTCAGGGATTCTGTACTTATCAAGGTTATCATCAACAGCCTTAACGGTTGAGTTAAGTCTTGAAAGAAGCCACTTATCCATTACAGGAAGCTTATCATACTCAAGGGTATACTTTGTCGCATCAAAATCATCGATATTTGCATAAAGGACGAAGAAAGCGTAGGTGTTCCAAAGAGTACCCATGAACTTTCTCTGACCTTCCTGAACAAGCTTACCTGAGAAACGCTTGGGAATCCAAGGTGCTGAAGCAGTGTAGAAGTACCATCTGATAGCATCTGCGCCATACTGCTCAAGTGCATCAAAAGGATCTACCGCGTTACCCTTAGACTTACTCATCTTCTGACCGTTCTCATCCTGAACGTGTCCGAGAACGATTACGTTCTCATAGGGTGACTTGTTGAAAAGAAGGGTTGACTCAGCCATAAGTGAGTGGAACCATCCACGGGTCTGGTCTACTGCTTCTGAGATAAATGCTGCAGGGAACTGCTGCTCAAATACTTCCTTATTTTCAAAAGGATAATGATGCTGAGCAAAAGGCATTGCACCTGAGTCAAACCAGCAGTCAAGAACCTCGGGAACACGCTTCATGGACTTACCGCA
This sequence comes from Lachnospiraceae bacterium UBA1721, assembly GCA_002317155.1. GTDB lineage: Bacteria > Bacillota > Clostridia > Lachnospirales > Lachnospiraceae > AC2028. The sequence goes on along the minus strand of DCIR01000009.1, from coordinate 61,536 downwards.
CTTAGGGCAAGGGAAGGTAACTTCATCGATATAAGGTCTGTGAAGCTCAACCTTTGCAGCCTCAGGATTTCCGGCCTTTTCAGCAAGCTCTGCACGGCTACCGATACACTCACGGTTACCGCACTCACACTCCCAAATATTGAGGGGAGTACCCCAATAACGGTTACGAGAGATTGCCCAGTCCTGGATATTCTCAAGCCAGTTACCGAAACGTCCTGAACCGATAGACTCAGGAATCCAGTTAACGGTGTTGTTGTTACGGATAAGGTCATCCTTAACAGCAGTCTCCTTGATGTACCATGACTCTCTTGCATAATAGATAAGAGGAGTGTCACATCTCCAGCAATGAGGATACTCGTGCTCGAACTTAGGCGCATCATAGAGCTGACTTCTCTCGCTGAGGTTCTTAAGTACCTCAGGGTCAGCCTTCTTTACGAAGAGTCCTGCAAAAGGAGTCTCCTCGGTAAGGTTACCCTTACCATCTACAAACTGTACGAAAGGAAGATCATAATTTCTTCCTACATTAGCATCATCTTCACCGAATGCAGGAGCAATATGTACGATACCGGTACCATCGGTCATAGTTACGTAATTATCACAGGTTACAAAGAAGCCCTTCTTGTTCTGCTTGTCTGCTACTGTCTTAGCGCAATCAAAGAGAGGCTCGTACTCCTTGTACTCAAGATCCTTACCGGTGTATGACTCAAGCACTTCATAAGCTGCCTGAACATTGCCATCCTCATCCTTCTTAGCAAGAGGAGCAAGTACCTTGTCAGCAAGTGCCTTAGCAAGATAATAGGTAAATCCGTCTGCTGCCTTAACCTTTACATATGTCTCATCAGGATTCATGCAAAGTGCAACATTAGAAGGAAGAGTCCAAGGTGTAGTGGTCCATGCGAGGAAATATGCGTCCTCTCCAACAACCTTAAAACGAACGATTGCAGACTTTTCCTTAACAGTCTTATATCCCTGAGAAACCTCTGCTGATGAAAGAGGGGTTCCGCAACGAGGGCAATAAGGAACAATCTTGAAGCCCTTGTAAAGAAGGCCCTTGTCCCAGATAGTCTTGAGTGCCCACCACTCAGACTCGATGAAATTGTCATCATAGGTAACGTAGGGGTTGTCCATATCAGCCCAGAAACCTACGGTTCCTGAGAAATCTTCCCACATTCCCTTATATTTCCATACGGATTCCTTACACTTCTTGATGAAAGGCTCCATACCATATTCTTCAATCTGATCCTTACCGTTAAGACCAAGAAGCTTCTCAACCTCAAGCTCTACGGGAAGACCGTGAGTATCCCAACCTGCCTTACGGGGTACCATGTATCCCTTCATGGTGCGGTATCTGGGAATCATATCCTTGATGGTACGAGTCTCAACATGTCCGATGTGAGGCTTACCGTTTGCAGTCGGAGGTCCATCATAGAAGGTATAAACCGGGCCTTCCTTTCTGCTATCAATGCTCTTGCGGAAAATATCATTTTCACGCCAAAACTTTTCAACTGCTTTTTCGCGATCTACAAAATTCAGATCTGTAGAAACCTGCTTGTACATCTTGTTTTCCTCCTATCTGTACAAATACACGTATATTCGAAGGCATTCACATTTTGCTGCGCTGTGAAATAACCATTTCGAAGGCATTCGCATTTCGCTGCGCTGCATGCTCATGTCGTTACTCGCCAAAGACATGCTCAATCACGCCACTCCGTGTAAACACGGTAGCGTTCTTTCGCATATCCTTGTCTCGAATATACGAACAAAAGGGACCTCGTCCGTAATAGGACGAGGCCCCTGTACTCGCAACCACCTATTACTGCATACTTCCGGCATCCTCAGATGGGAGTGATATGCGCGAACCCTAACGCGGTTCTCATCGTCCGAAGCTAATTCTAATCGGTGCCAATCAACCTATCTGTTAATTGCACGCAAATCGTTTCGCCACGGCTGCTCTGAAGTGATTTTCCTGTCTTCCTATTCATATCGGGCTCACACCGTCCCCGACTCGCTGAGACTTTCGTAAAAACAGTACTCTCTTCGTCATAGCATTCTCTATAATGCAAATAATTTAACCACTAAACTCTTTTTGTGTCAATATTTTACTTGTTTTTCTCGTATTTCTTGATGATTGAGCTGATTTCACTAAGATTAATCTTCAATTTACCACCATAAATAGCCACATCAACCTGCTCATCCAGACTATGAATAGAAGGGCATTCACTATCTTCATAATTGTATATGGTAAGCACCCTCTTCATCGGATTGATAATCCAGTACTCACGCACTCCCTTATTCATATATATCTGCTGCTTTACACCATAATCTCTGCGCGAGTTGCTCGGAGAAGCAATTTCAAGAACAAAATCCGGAGCACCGACTATCAATTCCTCGGTTATCTTCTTCTCATCACAGATAATCATCAAATCAGGTATAAGAAAATTCTTGTCATCATTTTCAAAAGTCAGACCTGTCGGTGCAGGAAGCACTTTGCATTTTCCTTTATTGCTTTTTATAAAATAACTAAATGCAAACTGAATCTCAGCAAGTATTTCCTGACGCACAACAGTTGGAGTATTTCTCTCAAACACACATCCCTCTATCAGCTCGTAAAACACATCATCGGGTACACCAACCAAATCCGATATCACATACTCACCCTGATATTTTACCGCCTTGAGATACGGTACTATTCCCTTAGCCTGCGGAACATCCCTGCGTATACCGCGATGCTCAAATGTAATATTAATCTTACAACCTGCCGCTAAAGCCAATTTCTCAATAGTAGCCATGGAAGGGTTACCTATTCCCCTCTCAATCTTGCTAATCTCGGCCTGATGAATGCCCGTTGCAGCCTCCATATCTTTTTGGGTCATTCTCGCAGCCTCACGCATCGACTGTACCTTAGCTGCCAGCTGAACATTAATATCATCAATATATACTATTTCTCTCAAAAGCGCGTCATGATAAAGCTCATCATTGGTAAATCTTGGTCCGCCTATTAACTCAATATCAGATCTGCTCTTATTAATTGTCAATGCTTTGGTCAACTCAGCATACTTAAGCAGATGATGATAAGAAGCATTTCTTCTCAAATCATTTTCAATCAGAAGTTCTCGTACCTCGCCATTAAAAAAAGTAGTCCGAATAGTGTAATCTTTAGTTACTTCAGCTTTATATATTCTGCGCATACGTATCCCTCCTTCACCAATTGTGTGTCATAAATATATTGCTGTACAAATATAGGTTATATGCTATATTGTTATACTATAGGATATATCCATTATTGTCAACAGTTTAAATATTCTTATATTCATTATAGACTAAACACCATCTTCTCCTAACGCAACAACTGCCCGGCTACGATTAATTCGTCTCCGGACAGTTGCTAATTCAAATATTTTCTTCAATGGTATCTTTACCGTATATTAATCAAACAAATATCTAAATATATTAATGTACAGCACCGATTAAGTCGGTAATATTCTCGACATTGTACTTCTTCATGTATTCCTCGATGCCTTCAATCACCTTGATAGTCGCATAAGGATCCACGAAGTTGGCAGCACCTACGCTGACACCTGTAGCACCTGCAAGGATGAACTCGATAGCATCCTCAGCAGTGGCAATTCCACCCATACCGATGATAGGAATCTTTACAGCCTGCGCTGTCTGATAAACCATGCGTACTGCGATGGGCTTGATAGCAGGGCCACTCATTCCACCGGTCTTGTTTGCAAGAGCAAATGTACGTCTGTTGATATCAATCTTCATACCGGTAAGGGTATTGATTAATGAAAGTGCGTCAGCACCTGCTGCCTCAGCAGCTCTTGCCATCTCGGTGATATCAGTAACATTGGGAGACAGCTTCATAATGATGGGCTGCTTCGCATGTTTTTTAAGCTCTGAAGTGATTCCGAAAAGCGCATCTGCCTTCTGTCCGAATGCGATTGCACCTTCCTTTACGTTGGGACATGATACATTGATTTCGAGCAAATCTACTCTCTTCTCATCAGAAAGACGCTCTACAACATCAACATAGTCCTGAACTGATTTTCCGCATACATTTACAATTACCTTAGTATCGTAATCCTCAAGGAACTTAAGGTCTCTCTCGCAAAATACATCAATTCCGGGATTCTGAAGACCGATGGCATTAAGCATTCCACCATATACCTCAGTCACACGGGGAGTAGGGTTGCCGGGCCATGGAATATTTGCCACGCCCTTGGTGGTTACAGCACCAAGTCTGTTGAGATCTACAAATTCACTGTATTCCATTCCCGAACCAAAAGTACCTGATCCTACTGTCACAGGATTTTTGAAGGTTACACCTGCAATATTAATTTCTGTATTCACCGCTCTATCCTCCTTAAATCTCTACGTCATCTGCAAGGAATACCGGTCCGTCGGTGCAAATACGCGCATTGTTAACATGTGAATGATGGTCGATTTCTTTAGTCTTAACGACACATCCAAGGCAAGCACCAACACCGCAAGCCATATGCTCCTCGAGAGAAATATATGCAGGAATAGAATTCTCTTCCGCATACTTCTTGATAGCACGAAGCATCGGCATAGGTCCGCAGCTGCATATTGCATCAGCCTTAAGGTCTTCCTCTGCAACAGCATTCATAACATTACCCTTGGTTCCTACACTTCCGTCCTCAGAAGCTATTACCACGCGACCATACTTTTCCAGATCCTCCTTAAGGAAGGTCTGTGAATCGCGATATCCTACCACAATAATAATCTCTGACTTACAGCAATCCTTGCCCTCGGCTGCAAGCTTTTCATTCTGTGCAAAAAGTTCTTTTGCAAGCTCAAGCATGGGAGGAATTCCGATACCACCACCCATGAGCATTACTGTCTTGCCCTGAAGAGCCTCAAGATTATATCCGTTTCCGAGTACTCCGAGAACCTCGAGAGTATCACCTGCTACAGACTTTGAAAATTCAGCGGTTCCTTTTCCGGCTATTCTGTATACCAGTCTAAGCGCTCCCTCTGCCTTGTTAACCTCACAAATACTGATGGGTCTGGGGAGTATGGTGCTCTTATCAGGAGAAAAAACTCCGATAAACTGTCCTGCCCCTGCGTCCTGCGCAATATCGGTCTTAAGCCACATGTCAAAAATTCCGGGAGCAATTTCTTTCTGAGAAATAACTGTTGCTAATGATTTTTTCTTCATATTTTCCCTATTCCTTATTATTTATGCCTCGTACGCAACCTCGCCGCGACATATTGTCATCATAACCTTACCCTTGAGTTCACATCCAATGAAAGGAGTATTGCATGCCTTTGATGCAATATTTTCTTTTTCATAAATCTCACTCACACGTGTATCAATCAATATAATATCTGCAGGGCCACCCTCTGCAATGTATCCGGCATCGAGATGATAAACTGCCGCAGGATTGGTACTCATCAGCTTAATCAGCTTATTGATCGTCATATATCCCGCATCAACAAGATTGGTAATTCCCAAAGGAAGTGCTGTCTCAAGTCCAATGATTCCGCTGGGTGCTTTGGTAAGCTCGCGTGCTTTTTCCTCAGCAGTATGTGGCGCATGGTCTGTAGCAATCATATCTATTGTCTCATCTACAAGTCCTGCGATAATCGCACGTCTGTCGGCCTCTTCACGAAGCGGAGGATTCATCTTGGCAAGAGTGCCATGCTCGATTGCAGCCTCCTCAGTAAGTGAAAAATGATGAGGTGTAGCCTCTGCGTGAATAGACATTCCTGATGCCTTGGCCTCTCTTACAAGCTGCACTCCTTCTTTTGTTGAAATGTGCTGAATGTCGATCGAAGTTCCAAGTCCCTCTGCGAGCTTAATATCTCTCGCAATCATATTAATCTCTGCCTGTCTGGGAGAACCACCGATTCCGAAAAATTCACTGGCCTTACCACGATTAATTCCGTTGTTCTCGATTACCGAAGGATCCTCCTCGTGGAAGCTGATCGGCATATCAAGCTGGGCGCATTTTTCCATCGCCTTCTTCACGATATCTTCCTTAACGAGAGGAATACCATCATCGGTAAAACCAACTGCTCCGGCCTGCGCAAGAGCATCCATGTCAGTAAGCTCTTCGCCCTTAAGCCCCATGGTGACATTACCGCATGCATAGACATTTATCGCGGTCTCTTTACCCTTATTCAGAACATATTCAAGAGTATCTACCGAATCGATTGCAGGCTTGGTATTGGCCATCATAACAACGCTGGTAAAACCACCCTTTGCCGCCGCCTTAGCCCCTGTATATATATCTTCTTTTTCAGTAAATCCGGGATCTCTGAAGTGCACATGCACATCTACAAGTCCGGGTGCAACGAGAAGTCCCTCTGCATCAACCACACGCAGATTGTTTTTTCCCTTTACTTCTTTTCTGCATGCATCTGCATCAATGGACTCTGAAATTTTTTCTATTTTTCCGTCGGAAATGAGTATATCCTTGTGTCCGTCTTTGCCGGTTTTAGGATCAATTACATATCCGTTTTTGATCAGTATCTTCTTCAAAATCTGACACCTCCCAAGCATTTTGTACGTATTTTTGTACTATTTGACATAATATCACAAAAAAATTCATCTTTAAATCTATTCCTTTAGTGTTGCGGTCCGATATAATAGATATAAGCAGAGTAATTTCGCCATCTGCAAGCCCTACCTTGTACGAATGACAAAGTTCTCAGCTAAATAGGAAACGGATTTCCATTATTAAAAAGAAAGGAGAGAACGAATGGTAAACGGAGTTACATCTTCTCAGGCGAGCGCAGCATACAGTGCTTACACAAGTACTGCTAAAGCCAATAAGGATACAACCGCTGATTCAAAATCGGCAGTCAAATCCGGCGCTGATGTAGCAGCTACCTATGAGCCTTCAGCAGAGGGCGCAAAAGCAGCTAAGACCTACACTCAGAATACTGAGCTCATCAATCAGCTTAAACTGGACGCAGAGAGCAGAACACAGAATCTTCAGAGTCTTGTTCAGAAGCTGATGTCACAGCAGGCTACAACCTACGGCAACGCTACAGATATCTGGTCCTTCCTTCGTGAGGGTAACTTTACTGTAGATCCCGAGACCAAAGCTCAGGCTCAGGCTGATATTGCAGAAGACGGTTACTGGGGTGTTAATCAGACCAGCGACCGCATAGTTTCTTTTGCTACAGCACTCACCGGTGGTGATCCCAGCAAGCTTGACAGCATGATCGATGCCTTCAAAAAGGGCTTTGCACAGGCTGAAAAAACTTGGGGAGGAGAATTACCTGAGATTTCTCAGAAGACTTACGGAGCAGTTCTTCAAAAATTCGATGAACTGAAAAAGCAGTATGGTCTGACTACTGAGGAATAACCTGCCACATTAACATGAGAAGAACAACACCCGCGACTGAAATGATTTCAATCGCGGGTGTTTTATTTTTCATATTTTCAATTGAACTAAGCCCAATTGCTATCGACTAAATTTACTCGTAGATACCTGCAGAGCACTCTGTAAGATTCTTAAGAAGATCAGCCTCATTGAAGGGCTTGGTAACAAATGCCTTCGCACCAATCTTAAGAGCTTCTACTACTCTATCCTTCTGTCCTGCTGCAGTTACCATGATAACCTTAGCCTCGGGATCCTTCTCGATAATTCCCTTAAGAGCTCCAACACCATCCATAACAGGCATTGTAACGTCCATGGTTACGATATCAGGCTTAACTCTGCTGTAAGTCTCGATAGCTTCCTCTCCGTTGGTTGCCTCTGCAACGACAGCGTAGTTATTTTTCTCAAGAAGCTGTCTGAGCATCTTACGAATCAATGCTGAGTCATCTACAATCATGATGTTTCCGGCATTATTTACAGTCTTCTCGGTCTCATCAGTCTTTTTAATATTAAGCTTGTGCTCATTCTCACCGGGTGCAAATTCTGCATCAGTTGAGATTACCAAATCAACCTGCTTATCCTTAATGAAGATAGGCATTACATAAGCTGTTCCCTTGATAGCCTGTCTTAAGAATACCTGAGGAGGATTCATATCCGAGAACTCATCATGCTTACTGAGCTCTGAAGATAAGAGACCGTTATTCAGGTTAGCGAACTCGCATACTGCATCGTATACTTCTTCACTACCGCTGATAGCAACTCCCTTTGCATATCCCTTAGCGAGCTCCATGATACCATCGATATCGCTGCCGGCTGCAAAGCCGAGATAAATCGCATTGTCACCGATTGCCTTCTGTCCGGCAATAATGCTGTAGCTGTAATCGGTAGATCTCTTCATTCTTCCGAAATAGAAATCTGAAGTAACAAATCTGGTCAGGTTTCTCATAACAAGACCTGCCATATCTGTAATAAGCTTATCGCGAACGAGAGCAAAGAATGTCATCAATGTGCCATAATCGTCATTCTTGATTGCATCCATCTCATTGTCGGTAAATCCCATAGAAGTCTGGAATGCCTTAACATATTCCTCAATCTTATCCATTGAGATGCTCTTCTTTTCATTAAGCAGCTGATAATACTTCATTGAAGCATTACCCTGCTTAGAAAGCATTCCATCAAGCTGATCTGCAGTAATGTATCCAAGACCGATTGCAATGTCACCGAATCTCTTATCCTGCTGAGTCTGTAAATGGTTAATCTCCTCAACCTGATCTGCATTTAAGAGTCCGTCTGCAACTGCGATGGTACCAAGCTTAACTCTGGTCTGACCCATCTCATCATGGAGCTGACGATTATCCTCTGCAGTAATAACGTTCTGCTCGATTAAATACTTTCCCAATAACTGTGTAAACATAGTGTTACCCCCTTGTAACCTTTATCTGTTGAAGTACATTTCCCAATCTGTCCCAAGCTTCAAAACTGTACTTCATAAGCTTCATGCCGTACTCAAAATTTTACAATATTTATGCCCAAAATGTCAATTTTTTAGTACATTTGACATCAAGTAAAATGCTTTATTTATCATATCTTTTCCCATATCTGAATAATAAAGCAAAAAACTGTTCTCATAGCGCCCCGGCAGGCCATAGCAATAGTCTGAAAAAGGCACAATTTTTACGCCTGCTTCCAACATTTTGGCACACAGATTTACCGCCGCTTTTTCATACTCAGGCTTAATCTCAAATACCAGCTGAAGCCCCGCTTTATCCTCGGTCACATTGATGTATTCCAGTATTCCGGATTCATTAATCGCATCCAGCATCTCCTGTCTGCATTTTTTATACTGATTCCTTACTCTTCTGATGTGACGCTCGTAATATCCCCCAGAGATAAATTCTGCCAGCGTATACTGCTCAAATCCCGATACTGTTCCCGAATAGAATCCAAGCTTCTCGCGATATCTGTCATACAATTTTTCCGGCAAAATCATATATGCAATTCGAATCGACTGAGCCAACGTCTTGGTAAATGTATTCATATAGATGACATTACTCTGATCCATGGAATACAGTGTTGCGACAGGGCGGCCTTCGAATCTGAATTCACTGTCGTAATCATCCTCTACGATATATGCCCCCTGCTCCTTAGCCCATTTTAGCAGCCTGCCGCGTCTGTGAATCGGCATTACCGTGCCGGTCGGAAAATGATGCGACGGCGACAGATGAACCAGCCTTACATTGCTATCCTTAAGTCTGTCTATAATCATCCCCTTTTCATCAACAGGAATATGAAGCACACGTACACCGTTTGTCTCATATATGCGTCCTACTTTTTTATATCCGGGATTCTCCACCGCCACAAAGCAGCTGCGTCCGATAAGCTGAATCAAAATATGATGCAGGTATTCTGTACCGGGACCTACAATAATTCTCTCGGCTGATACAGTAATGCCCTTACTCTTATATAAATACGCCGCGATAGCTTTTCTAAGTTCCTCTACTCCCCGACCGTCAGGCGCCTTAGTAAATCCTGCCTCGTGATCAAGCATGCTTTTTCTCATAATGCGCGCCCACGTATCAAACGGGAAGCTGTCGGCTTTGATAGAGTTCACGGAAAAATCTATGGCTACTCTGTCATTTGAATCAAAACTGTCACGATCAAAGCTTATATGATTAGCCCTTTCGCCAGCGTCATTTGAGCCAATATTATTTAAACCATTATTTATCGTGTCTGCACCATGTCCGCCACTACCCTGCGTATGTAGTGCCATCATTTCCATGTCATCCGACACGTAATAGCCCTTTTTCTCTTTGCTCTGTATATATCCTTCTGTAATCAACTGTGCATATGCATTCTCGATTGTGATAATCGCCACACCCAGATGAGAAGCCAGCGGTCTTTTTGACGGAAGACGCTCTCCGGGCATAATTCTTCCGGTGAGAATATCATTCTTAATGCATTCGTAGATATACATATATACGGGCGTATTGCCTCTGTTTTCCAAGGAATAGGTCAAAAGTTCCATAATTTACTCTCTTTTATCTGGTCTTAAAAATCATACACCTAATGGTATTATTAATCATACCAGTTTGAGCATATACTAATTCTTGCAAAAAGAAAACCCAACATTTATATTTGATATAGATTTATTTGATGAGGAATTTGTTATGAAGAAAGTAATATCAATACAGGACATCTCCTGTATCGGCAAATGCTCACTGACAGTGGCTCTGCCCATAATCTCTGCGGCAGGTATTGAGACAGCTATCGTTCCCACCGCTGTCCTTTCGGCGCATACACATTTTAAGGGCTTTACGTTCAGAGACCTGACCGATGATATGGAACCCGTGCGCGATCATTGGAAAGAACTGGGATTTAATTTTAACGCGATATACACCGGCTACCTCGGAAGCGAGCGCCAGATAAATATCGTTGAATCATATTTTGATGCATTTAAAGGGGAAAATACCTGGATTATTGTAGATCCTGCGATGGCAGACGGTGGAAAGCTCTATTGCGGCTTCGATGAGCATTTTGCAAAAGAAATGAGCAAGCTGTGCAGCAAGGCAGACATAATACTCCCCAACATCTCAGAGGCGGCACTGATGCTCGGCGAGGAATACCCCGGCGAGGAAGCCGATGAAGAAACCATCAAAGCATTGGTACTCAAGCTCTCTTCTCTCGGTGCTAAGCTTTCAGTTATCACAGGAGTGAATCTCTCTGACGGAACCTTTGGATTTATCGGCTACGACTCAGAAAAGAAAGAATTTTTCAAATATGGCACCAAGAAGGTACCCATGAAATCACACGGTACCGGTGATGTATTCGCAAGCGCATTTACCGGTGCATTGGTCAACGGCTTCAGCGTATATGATGCATTATGCATCTCTGCCGACTACACTTCAAAATGTATCGAGAATACTTTCAATGATCCCGATAAAGTCGATTATGCCGTTAACTTCGAGCTTGAGCTCCCTTACTACATCTCAAGACTGCATAACTAATTATCAAGATGTGCTGTCATCTGCTGTTCGGCGATGGCAGCCATTTCTTTTGTAGACATTTTGCCTACATCCTCTGCGGATATAACTCCTGTGATATCCATGTACACATCTGTACGACGTCTCAAGTAATTTTTATGTATATTTTCCGTGCCGTGAATCGTTGTTATAACAACAGGTACCTTGGCCAGCTGAGCTATCTTAAACACTCCGTTATGAAAAGGAAGAAGCCCCTTACATTCTTTATTACGGGTGCCCTCCGGATAGATTCCGATGGATACCTGATTATCCTTAATCAGCTCCGACGCCTTTATTATGGTCTTAAGAGCTTCCCTGGCATTTTCGCGGTCAATCGACATAAAACAGCATCTGCGAATTATTTTTCCGAAAAACGGAATATGCATGTTTTTTTCCTTCGAAACAAAAGCGATATCCTGCTTATTAAGTACATACCAGGTCAATATCGGATCAAAATTGGAGCGGTGATTCTGAACAAGCAAAAAACGCTGTCCGGCAGGTATAGCCTCGGTGAATTTGTCGAGCCCGGACACATGCATCCTAACGCCCATAACCCCGGCTGTAAGGCTCGTAAAGCTTTGCAGCAAAAAGCGATAATATCTGCTGTGCTTATCATATATTCTTTTGGAATCCACAAACAACGAACTGATAATAATCACTAAAATATAGGTCAACAATATGCTGACGATAAGTCCTATACATGATCCAAGAACTATCAGAACTGTCTTAATTACCTCGGGCATTATTACACTCCAGTCTCTCAATCATCATTTTCAGCTTCTGCATATGCCAGCGCACATTTTACCGCGCGCTTCCAACCCTTGAGAAGCTTCTTTCTGGTCTCTTCTTCCATGGCAGGCTCAAAGGTCTTACCAAGCTGCCAATTATTAATAATCTCTTCCTTACTCTTCCAATATCCTACCGCCAATCCTGCAAGATAAGCAGCTCCCAAAGCAGTAGTCTCGACACTGACCGGTCTGTCCACCATAGTATCTATAATATCTGACTGAAACTGCATCAGGAAATTATTGGCACTGGCTCCGCCATCAACCTTAAGTCTCGTAAGCTTAAGTCCCGAATCACTCTCCATCGCTCTGAGAACATCTGCAGTCTGATAAGCAATCGACTCAATAGTAGCTCTTATAAAATGCTCCTTCTCACAGCCTCGGGTAAGTCCGACAACCATACCTCTGGCATGCTGCTTCCAATACGGTGCACCCATTCCGGCAAAGGCAGGAACAATATACATACCTGCGGTATCTTCCACACTGACTGCATATTCCTCTGACTGAGACGCACTTTTAAGCATTCTCATACTGTCTCTGAGCCACTGAATACCGGCACCCGCTATAAACACGCTACCCTCGAGCGCATATGTAACCTTATCGCTTTCTGAAGCTGCAATCGTAGTTAACAGCCCGCTCTCTGAATGAATTGCTTCATCACCGATATTCATCAGCATAAAGCAGCCTGTTCCATATGTATTTTTCACATCACCTTTTTCAAAACAGCACTGTCCGAACAAAGCCGCCTGCTGATCTCCTGCCGCTCCCGCAATAGGAATTCCTGTTCCAAGCACAGATATCTGTGTATATCCATACAGGCAGCTTGAAGGCTTAACCTCCGGTAAAAGCGATTCAGGAATATTAAAACGCTCCAGTATCTCTTTATCCCAGCATAGCTTATGAATATCATAGAGCATGGTTCTTGATGCATTACTGTAATCCGTTACATGAACCTCACCCTTTGTAAGATTCCATATAAGCCAGGTATCTACCGTACCAAAGAGCAATTCGCCTCTCTCTGCACGCTCTCTCACACCTTCTACATTATCCAAAATCCAGGCGATTTTGGAAGCGCTGAAATATGCATCCGGAATCAAACCGGTCTTGGCTCTGATTACCTTATCGAAACCATCCTCTTTAAGCGCATCTATCATTTCTGAGGTTCTGCGGCACTGCCACACAATCGCATTGTAAACAGGCTGTCCGGTCTGTTTATCCCAAATGATAGTGGTTTCTCTCTGATTGGTAATTCCGATAGCAGCTATTGCACTCGAATCTATACCCAATGTGGCAAGACACTCTGTAGCAACCGAAAGCTGTGAAGACCATATCTCCATCGGGTTATGCTCTACCCAACCCGGCTGAGGATAAATCTGTGTATATTCCTTCTGCGACTTCGCGCAGATATTACCCTCTTTGTCAAATAAAATACAACGTGAACTTGTGGTACCCTGGTCTAATGCCATCACATATTTCTGCATATAAATCTTCTCCCCAAGATTAGTTTGCTATTTATATTATACGTATAAGCGACGGCATTCGCAATCCGCTTCGCTTCTTGCTCATGCCGTTGGTCGTCAAAGTATACAGATAAATCTCATATTTGCAAGCAAATTCGATTTCTCTGTATACTTTGACTCGCTTATACGAACAAAAGACCGGCAGATTGCTCCGCCGGCCTGAGTTAACAATATAAATTATCAAATACTATTAGTCGATAACATTTCTGAAGCCAAGTACAGGCTCGAAATCGTAAAGACCTGAAATGATACAACCCTGTCTTGAGTTAGCCTCGTGAACAACAAGACCATCTCCGATATACAGAGCTACGTGATAGCAGCTTGAAGTACCCATGCAGACAATGTCTCCGGGCTGAAGCTCTTCTGTTGAGATCAGTCTTCCGGCACTTGACCACTGGCTTGAGGGAGTACGTCCGATAGTGTATCCGAAAGCAGCATATACATACATTGTAAATCCGCTACAATCAGTTCCGCCTGCAAGACTTGAACCACCCATTACGTATCTGGTTCCGACAAATGATGTAGCATACTCTACAATATTTTGTCTGAGTTCAGACAAAGATGCGTAGTTTGTATCGGGAACAGCAATAGTAACGTCCTCGGTACGTGATGAAGCTGCAGCAGCTGCTGCCTGCTCCTGACGCTTTCTCTCTGCTTCCTGCTTAGCCTCAGCTTCAGCGCGTTCCTCCTCGATGGTCTTAGCACATACATAGTCCTCTTCGATTACTACGTACTCAGCGCTGACATAACCAACCTTCTCAGAGGTATAGTATACTTTAACCCACTGAATCTCGTCTGCCATATCAGCAGCGATTTCAGCAAGCTCTGCATCAATTTCGGAAAGTTCGGCAGCTTCCTCTTCAGAAACTGTCTCAACAGTAGTCTCAACTACTTCCTCGACAAAAATGTCAAGCTTATCTCCTGCTGCAACCGAACCAATAATTGATGAATCAATATTGGCATCAGCGCGTACATTAAGGAAATTACACTGAACTACTGCTACCTTGGTAACATAATCACCGATTACTTCAATGGCATCATTACCATAAATAAAGTAATCTGACTTAACATAACCTTCAACCGAACCTGAAACAACCTTGAACCAGATGCCGTTTTCGCCTTCCACACGCTCAAGGATCTCACAGACACTACCGTTGTACATATGTCCAACGATTTCACCGTCTGTTGATGCAAATGATCTTACATTTATATAATCATTAACCTGCGCAATCGCAAAGTTCTCATACTCATTAATATACTGAGAAGGATCAAACTCAATATTGAGTTTTGCTGCCTGCTCAACTACTACTTCCATGATATCTGAATCAGAACTTGTTACATCATATGAATTACCAAGTACTGTGAGGAATGATGTCATACCACCATCTCCCAAAGCAGAATTGGCATCCTGCGCATTTACTTTATCGGCCGGTATTAAGTTAAGAACTGCGGCTCCAGCTACTGCAAAAAGGCCGCTTATGAACATTTTCTTTAGCTTTTGTAACATATTCTTAATATTTGGTGCGATATTGTTAAACATTTTGTAACAAAGCTATGATACAATACATCCATGAAAAAAAACAAGTACTTATTAATAATTTTGGCACTTTTGGCCATAATCGCCATTGTTTTTGTGGTACTTTTAACCTCGGGTAAGATAAATCTTAATAAAAATAACGGAGAGAAGGACCCCGTTTCCGTGGTTGATACCAATGTAAATAATGACCCGATCGTGGAAACAGAACCCGAGCCCGAACCGGAACCGGAGCCTGAACCTTTTCAGGAGTATGATATTCATATTCTTGCTGTAGGCGATAACCTTTTTCACACAGGTGTAATCAACGGTGGTAAGCAGGACGACGGAACCATGAACTATGATTTCGAGTTTTACGGAATATCAGAGTTCCTTCAGCTTGCAGACATCAAGATTATCAACCAGGAAACTCCGATGGCAGGTAATGACCTCGGTCTTTCAAGTTATCCTACCTTCAACACTCCTACAGAGGTTGCCGATGCTATTGCCAAGGCCGGATTTAACGTAGTTCTCGGTGCAACCAACCATGCTACAGATAAGGGTGTCAACGGATTAATTAACTTCTACAATTATTTTGATCTGAACTATCCTCAGATCCTGATGGTCGGAATCAACGGTGAAAACCTCATGAGCACTCTTCCTGTTACCGTTGAGGGCGACGAGGCCATCCAATATGTAATTGAGAGCGACGGTACTGCATCAGACATTGATCCAGAGGAACTTGAATCATCAGTAGTACTTAATGATGCTTACGATTATTCCAGAATCGGACTTCTTAATATAGAAGGAATTACCTTTGCAGTTCTGAACTATACCTATGGTAACAATACCGAAGTATATCCCTCATCGCAGGAAGGTCATCTCAATCTTCTGACCACCTACGATCCGGGCAGCAGATATATCAACTTTACTCAGCTCAATCCTCAGGTAATCGATGATATCAAGCTGGCTGAGACTATTGCAGATGTTACCATCGTATGTCCTCACTGGGGCGTAGAGTACACTACCACCCCCACACAGTATCAGATCGAGTGGGCCAGAGAAATGACAGAGGCAGGCGCTGATGTAATAATCGGAACTCATCCTCATGTTATCGAGCCGGTTGAATGGGTCACCGGAGAAAACGGCAACGAATCAATATGCTACTACTCTCTCGGTAACTATGTTTCAACCCAGAACCAGGCTGCACTCAATCTTCTTGAGGCAATGGCTTGGGTAAGCTTCCACGTTACTGAGGACGGTGTATATATAGTAAAAGAAGATACAGGTGTTGTTCCCCTTGTTAACCACTACCTGTTCAATCCTCTTCGCTACAGATACACATATCTCCTCGAGGATTACACCGAAGATCTTGCTGTCGGCCACGGTATCCTCGGATGGGGCGGAATCCAGCTCCACTTAAACACACTTCAGAACATTTCTGATGAGGTTCTCGGTGGAATGGTATTAACCCGCGAACAGATTTATGCACAGTTTGCTGATGAAATCATAGGCGGACTTGAGCCTGCTCCCGCAGCAAGTAACTAAGTCACCAGTTCTTTTACTGATAAATGATGAATCATCTGTAAAAACAATTTACCTTATGTAATATACATATCAACGGCAGGTTTGCTGAAGTTACCATCAGTACATTCAGCACCTGCCATTTTTATTGGAAAAAATAAATTTATTGTGTAATATTTTCTATTGTATGGGTAGTTAATAGATGAAAGGGGGATACAGAACATAATGAATGATCAGCTGATTATCGAATTGTTTATACAAAGATCCGAAGAAGCAATCAAAGCCCTGGCTGAAAAGTATGGGCGATTATCTGTTTCTATATCCAGAAATATACTATCCAACAATGAAGATGCAGAAGAATGTGTCAACGATGCGTATCTCGCGGTGTGGAACAATATTCCTCCTGAAAATCCCGAGCGCCTTGATACATACTTATGCAAAATAGTCAGAAACCTGTCGCTTAAAAAATACAGATACAACACTGCTGAATGCAGGAACTCTCGTTATGATTCAGACATTGATGAATTGGCTGAATGCATCGCAGGCCCCGATGATCCTCTTAAGACTTTGGAACATAAGGCATTAACAGAATCAATAAATCTGTTTTTAGAAAAACAAAAGAAAATCGACAGAATTATTTTTATCAAGAAATACTGGTTTTTCATGGATAGTGCAGAGATTGCGGAAGAGCTCGGACTCAGTATCAACTATGTAAACGTGCATTTGCACAGAACCCGAGACAAACTGAAAAAACACATGAAGGAGAATCAGTAATATGAATAATGTTAATAATCGAGATACCATAGAAAATGCGCTGACAGATATTGATGAACGTTTTGTCACAGAAGCACTTTCTGTAAATAAAAACTCCAAGAAGAAGATATTCGTTTGGGGTGGAACTCTTTCCAGAGTCGCCGTTGCCTGCTTAGCAGTTGTCGGTATTGCTGCAATCGGAATAACTTCATATGCTGCTGTACATAAATTACAGTCCGCTAAAATAAAAGATAATACTGTATATGTAGGCCATGAGCCCGACAACACACTACCCAACTTAATCGTAGAAGATATCGAAGAAACAGTTAAATCTACGGAAGATTCCACTGCCGACTCTCTCTGGATAAAAAAGGAACTGGTTGAATACGGAGACACCGAATATACTTACTTCTATTACAACAGCTATGATGATGCAGCCACAGACCATGATATGGAAAAATGGTTTAGTAACAATCCCGGTGCCCCTGATTCTATAAAAGTTATTTTTAGAGATGACGATTGTTTTGTATACACACGAATTGTGGCCTCATACAAATATAAAGATGGCGAATATTTACTTGACCAGCTCCGAATGACCTGTAAGGAGAATGGCTCGATATCCAATGACTTCGGAATGTCTATTGAATATGATGAAACATCTAACATCAGAGAATATACCAACACCTCCGGAGTA
This sequence comes from Lachnospiraceae bacterium UBA1721, assembly GCA_002317155.1. Taxonomy (GTDB): domain Bacteria; phylum Bacillota; class Clostridia; order Lachnospirales; family Lachnospiraceae; genus AC2028. Next base: position 43,370 of record DCIR01000009.1, on the reverse strand, counting down.
ACTTTTACATTAGTAGACGGAACCAATTACGACGCAGAAACCAATGAGCCCAGTACCGAGACCTCCGTGCTAATTCTCTATGATAACCCGGATAACCTTCCCGGCACTGAAGCATACAAGTACAGCGGATACCTGTTTTTTGATAACCTGACAGATAAAGAGATACACGAGGTCCTTGATAGTTTTAAATCATAACTAAAATAACCCACTATGAGTCATCATAGTGGGTTTGTTCTTTCGTTTATTCTTCCTCAGGTGGCTGTTGTGCTTCCTCTACCGGCTGCCCTACTTCCGCCTCAGGTTCATCAGCTGACTGATCTGTTCCGTCTTCAACGCTTTCCTGCGCTTCAGCTTCTGTACTATCCTGCTCCGCTTCTTCCTGTGCTTCTTCCTCTGCACCTTCTTCTGCTTCAGCCTGAGCTGCTTCCTCCTCGAGTCTTGCCTGTTCCTCAGCCTCGGCCTGCGCAGCAGCCTCAGCCTCTGCTCTCTCGATAGCTACACGCTCTTCTACAGCTTCTCTGGTGTATTCAGGCTTAATCTCACCAGTCTCATCAAGCTTCTCAATAAGAAGACGCGCAAGTACCTCATTCTTGTAGAACCAGTGATACTGACCATCTTCCATAAGTACAAGAATTTTACCATCACCGGTATCTGTAGAATATACATTTCCTACTGCATTGAAGTTACACTCCTCATTCTCCTGAGGAATATTTCCGGCTCCTACAGTAGTCTGAATAGCCTTCTCAAAGGTAAATGTTCTTCCGTATTTATCGGTTGCAGTGAATGCTTCTACCTCAATATAAGGATCCTCTTCAGGCTCCTCTGACTCTGCACCATCACTTACTTCAGTATCTGAATTAGCATCAGCATCACTTGAAGAATCATCTGTAGCCTCTTCCGTACCAGCCTCTGCAGCACTGCCATCCTCAGATGCGCTGTCTGTACCATCTGCTGTGGTATCACCTTCAGCTGCTTCGGTCTCTTCTTCCTCTACCTCAGGTACATCAATTGTGATTTCATCCACATAGGGAGTTCCGTAATATCTTACTCCGTCTATAACGAGCAGATCTTTCTGCGCTACATCCTCAAGTTCTGCTTCGGTTCTGAACAAATCATTCCAATAATCATTGCGGAACATATCTATCATCGCAAAATATCTGGGATGAGATCTCCAACCATGGTCTACCGAACCTGAACCGGTGTAATAAATAGTGATATCAGGATAACACTCACACAGCTCCTGATAGTCGGAATACGAGATGTTGGTTGATTCGATAACAAATCTCTCAAGCTTAGGGAAATCCTTAAGATATGTAATATCCGAAATAGGATTATAGCTGAGGTTAAGGTCAACCATCTCCTTACAATCCTTCAGACACTCAGTATCCTTAATAGCACCTACGAATGTCTCAAGATACATAAGATTCGGGAAATTAACAACAACATCGAGACTATCAAACTTGTGATTCTCAACTCTGTTAAAGCTATCTACAGTAATGAGGATGTGAAGGTCCATATCCTCCATAAAGCTGCAGTCATGGATTGCATTGTGCCCGAAATCCAGTGCAACCAAATCCTCACAATACTTAAGCTGCTGAGCCTGATCATTATCAAGTCTGGGATCAGTCGCCCATGCATGAAGTGTAGAAAAAGCAAGTGCGTCTGTTCTGACATGCCACCAAAGAGTTCTGGCCGAATTGGTAACACTCATACGAATCATCCAAACGAATCTGATGGACGGGAATGTATACTGAAGATCCTCCATCTGCTCATTGGTCAGTCCGCAGTCGCACATATCTATATAAAGAAGATTAGGAAGCTGACTAAGCTGCTCCTTGAAAGCATCTAAATCAGTAATCTTAATATTATGAATATCTGCTACATATTCATATGATCCTACTTCAATAGTCTCACCGGTCTCAACATTACCCACAGTAACAAAATACTCTTCAGGCTTAACTATTTCAGGCTCTTCGGGCTCCTCAGGTTCAACATCAACCTCAACAGGATCTACGGTTGTGACAGGATCAACAACCGGCTCAGGTTCTACCACCGGGGTAACAGGTGCCGGCTCTTCATTGGTAGTAGCGCAGGCAGTAATAGAACACATTGCCAATACAATACCCATTCCAAGTGCTAATTTTTTACTAATCTTCTTAAAAAACATAATAACTCACCATCCCGTTATGCGGGACCTCTTCCCAGTCATTCCGTCTCGCAGAATGACTTCATAAATTTAAATACATATATTAAAACATATCAAAATATTTTATACAATTTACGCGAAATATGCAATATTGGGCTGAAACATACTGATAAAAAATCCGAGCAAAAAAATGGGGGCAATTGTGCATTGCCCCCAATAAATGCATTATTTCTGTTTACAATCCCATGTAGAATACAAATACAACTCTTCTTGAAGCGGCGGCATCCTCATTTCCGTTCTCATCATAAATCAATGAGTCATATGAGCATCCCTGAGCCTCAAACATGCCTTCAAAATCTACACTGGTATCATTTGCTTCGGCATACTCATTACAAATACTCATTACTTCTTCTGCACGATTGATAGACAATTCAAGGTTATCAAGATAACTTCCCTGTGAATCGGTATGTCCCTGTACAACAATCTTTCTTACAAAATTATTGTATTCTACCTTAGAGAACACGAAATCAAGAACATCCATAAATAATTCAAGGGTATCGCAACCTTCATCTGATACCTCATAGCTTCCGGTTTCGAAAAGAATACCTGCATCAAGTACTATTTCTCCGGTAAGTGCATCAACCAGTGCACTGATTCCCTGCTCTAAGAATGCATCTGCCAACTCTGCCAGCATGTCTTCTCTAAGCTGCGCACTTTCATCATCGATGTCATCCCATTCACATACGAAACCAATAGATGCCAAATCATGATCAACATCACCGTCTAATCTGATATCATTCCAGTGACCATACTCAATTGCCCATGCCTCATGCTCTATATCTCTGTTGGGCATAAGGAAATAGTTCTCAATACCCATATGGTTGTCAGGCTGTCCTTCACCGTAATTGGTAAAGCCAACTGCCTCGCCGGTTACCCAACGATAGTCACCCTCAACCTCTTTATCGGTTAATCCAATCCAATAGTTATTGCAGCTACCTGAAAGAATTAATCTCTCTACAAATTTCTGCTCTTCGATGCTACCGATTGTTACAAGATGTCCGCCCAATTCCTCACAGAATGCCTCCGCATCTTCCCAATTGATTCCCAAATCAAAGAAGGTATAGTAGTGATTATTAAATGCTGCAACAGTGTATTCCTCGTCGTATGTAAGTTCAGCATCCCACTCACATATGTATCCCATGTCCTCCATAGGATGTGACACATCAGCATCCAAAGCAATATCGTCCCAGCAGCCGGCAGCTTCATTCCAATACTCATAGAATACATCACGTGAAGGAATAATAACGTAATTCTCTGTTCCATCATAATTGTCAGGCTGTGTTTCGTGCCAATTATTGTAGCTAAAGGTCTCTCCGGTAACCCATTCAAAATTACCCTCTGAAGCTTCGTCTGTGAGACCAATCCAATAAAAATCTCTTCTGCCATCGATTAATTCTTCTATAAAACGCTGCTCAGCGCCGGAAGTGATAGTAACAAGATGTCCACCCATCAACTCGCAAAGTGCCTTGGCATCATCCCAGCTAAGTCCAACGTCAAAAGCTTTGTAAGTATGACCGTCGTACACACGACCACCATAATAATCAGAGTACTCAGCAAAATAATCTATCCCCTCTTCCAGTGCATCTTCTAATGCCTCCTCAAAAGATGCCTGTGCCTCCTCATCGATGGTACTTATATCAGGAATATCGAATGAAGCATCATCATCTGCTGAAGTATCAGTGCTTGCATCGGAATCTGAATCAGAGTCTTCGTCATCCTCTTCATCATCGTCCTCATCCTCGTCATCTTCATCATCTTCGTCGTCTTCATCATACTCTCTTGTAGAGCCAAAAGAGCCGATACTGCATGCTGTTGTCGTGAAAGCAAGCATAACTGCAATCATTGACATTACTATTCTTTTTCTCATAGTATCCTCCGTAATTGTTTATATCAAACAAGAAAAAATTATAACATCATTAATATTTTCATACAACATCAATTGAACTATTTTGATTATTTTTTACAAAAATCTTTCATGATTTAAGAGATAAAATCTCGCTCGCGAGATTCTCCACCTGCTGCGGGTCAATTTATCGACACCTACCTATCCGCCGCAGTGCGGTCCTCGCAAAGCGTTCTTTCTTTATAGGACGAACTATCCCAGAAAGAAAAAACCCCGGGTGGTGGAAGCACTCGGAGTTCTCTCTGCCCGCACAAGTGAGTCGCAGCACTTATGCAAGCCTGCATATACCAAACTAAGGGATTAGAGGAACGCTTAGTTATCTGATAAGCATTGAATGGCTTTATGCAGTTATATAGATTCATACCTTGACTGCTGCATTCAATACTTGAGTAAAACTACGTCTTTGATATGAATTAACTATCTAGTTTGATTACTCAACATCCTGAAGAGCTGCGTAATCTTCTTCACCGGTACGAACCTTAACGACCTTATCTACGCCATATACGAAGATCTTACCATCGCCGATATGTCCGGTATAAAGAGCCTTCTTAGCAGCACTGATTACCTGTTCTACAGGAATCTTGCTTACTACTACATCAACCTGAACCTTGGGAAGAAGTGTTGCATCCATTTCAATACCACGATATCTCTCGCCGGCACCCTTCTGAATACCACAACCCATAACCTGAGTAACAGTCATACCGGTTACACCGAGTTCGTTCAAAGCCTTCTTCAAAGCATCGTATCTTGAAAGCTTTGCTATGATACATACTTTGTAAATACCGGTCTCCGGATGAATAGGAGCCTGCATTACAGGTACTGCTGCATCCTTCTTGGTCTCTGAAGCTGCCTCGAAATCTGACTCACCAAGGTCGGTGTTCTCGTTAACTTCCATTGAAGTTCCGGTAACATCCATGATTGAGAATCCTGAGTATGCTGAAGGAAGACCATGCTCAGTCTTATCAAGTCCGATGATTTCCTCCTCTTCAGTAACACGAAGGCCTACAGTCTTCTTGATGATGAAGAAGGTAATAGTAATTGCTACGATAGTCCATGCTGCGGTAATTCCCATACCTGCAAGCTGTAATCCAAGCTGTCTGAATCCGCCGCCATAGAAAAGACCTGCTGTGATAGGAGCATATCCATTATCAGCTGCTGCATCAAGTACAGCTGTGAATCCGGGAGCACTGGGAGTAGCGAAAAGGCCAACTGCTACAGTTCCCCAAATACCATTTAAGAGATGAACTGCAACTGCACCAACGGGATCGTCTACGTGAGTTACATTATCATTGAACCAAACACCAAATATTACGAGAAGACCTGCTACAAGACCGATAATTGCTGCACCTGTGCAATCGGTAACATCACAAGGAGCTGTGATTGCTACGAGACCTGCAAGTGATGCATTGAGACACATTGAAACATCGGGCTTGCCATATCTTGCCCAAGTAAAGATCATACATACAACGGTTGCAACTGCAGGAGCAACGGTTGTGGTAAGGAATACAGCACCAAGAGTGTTAAGATCGGTAGCTGCTGCACCGTTAAATCCGTACCAACCGAGCCAAAGGATAAATACACCAAGAGCTGCTACTAAAAGGTTGTGACCGGGAATAGCATTAACCTTGGTAACCTTACCATTCTTGTCCTTCTGGAACTTACCAATTCTGGGTCCGAGCATTGCTGCTCCGATAAATGCACAAATACCGCCAACCATGTGAATGCAGTTAGAACCTGCATAATCATGGAAGCCCCACTGTGCAAGGAATCCGCCACCCCATACCCAATGAGCTTCAATGGGGTAGATGATTGCTGAAATAATTGCTGAATAAATACAATATGAAGAGAACTTAGTACGTTCAGCCATTGATCCTGAAACGATTGTTGCTGTGGTAGCACAGAAAACAAGGTTGAATACAAATGCTGAAGTAGCTGAGCTGATTCCCTGTGCAGGATCACCATTAGCATAAAGGCTAAAATTGGTGAGTACAGTAAAATCAATTTTTCCTATAAATCCGCCGGCTACATTCTGGCCGAGCATCAGTGATGAACCGATTACGAACCACATTACGGTTCCAATACAAAAGTCCATCAGGTTTTTCATTATAATGTTACCTGTGTTCTTAGCTCTGGTAAAACCAGCCTCACACATTGCAAATCCGGCCTGCATCCAAAATACAAAGGCTGCACCAATAAGAAACCAGACTGCGAAAATATTGCTGTTTACACCATCAACAGCCTTTTGTACATATGATATTATTTCTTCAGTCATACGCTTATGCCTCCTATCCCTAGTAGTTATAAATTTCTGTCGAAGCATTTATATCAAAAGCACATCCTTGCGCGCGACGATCTAAATGTGCTTATCGATAACTGATGAATATCGAGTGGAAGGAATGCAATTCCTCTTACTCGTCTCACCGAACTTGTGCTGCACCGCAGCTAAATTCCTCGCAAGTTCGTGTAAATAGGAAAAGGCGCTACGGGGGTTACCCATAGCGCCTTCGCTTTATGTAAGGAAGTATAGCACCCGATTTATCGAGTGTCAAATACAAAGTTTATAGTTTTTTAATATTGTAAATATTTTTTCTTATGCAATATCACAAGACACAAGTGTCATATTTTTTATCAATCCATATAGTCCCATCAGTGCGTCCGATATGATTCATACTATACATTGAAGTCTACTAGCTTTCTCCGGATTCTATTGCTTCTCTCCGGATATAATTCATTCCAGGCTTATAAAGCCTATCAGTTCTCTCCGGGCATCTCCATCTTGCTGTAGAGATAGTCCAATACATCGCCGGTAAATCTCTTGGCACTGATACCAATCATCACGCTACCGTCTTCCTGACTAACCTGACGCATAACCTCTGCGTACATAATCAGTGATTCTGCCATGATAATAATATCCCTGCCCACAAGATTAGGTGCTGAAGCATCAATTCTGATACCCATACCAACAGGTGATACATTTTCAACCACAACATCATAGCGCTCCTGAGTGGTGCAATCCACGATTACGCTCTTGACGTTTAAGGTCATACGATTGGCTGCTCTTCTATCTTCCATACTAATACCCCATGATAATTAAATCATTTGTGCATGACATTCCCTTGAAAATCATGCATCAATATATTGCTTCCCTATTGAAAACAGTATACTCCGTGATAATCATCACTTCAAGGGTATTGCAGGTATTAATCCAGCCATTAAATCTCACTATCGATCAAATGATAACCGCTTCTGTGTTTTTCAACCGTAACACGTGCGTTATCCATTGATATACGAAGCATCTTCACGTCAGGCTGAACATTTGCCGGACTGACAAGATTTCCCAATGACTTTTCCAGCTCATAATCCTCAACAATCATTGCTGCGTGAACCACTCTATCCTTAAGTGGAGTCTGCAAATGTGCATTCATCAGATTAAGCACCGCATTAGGCGAACTGCCATGATGACCGTATAACATATAAAGAAGCTGTCGCTTGCCACTTGCGGGAAGCTGCGATATCAGGTGTGAAAGTGCCTCTTCTACTCTTCTGTCCTCATCACTAGCCTTTATGCCATCAACCTTCTCCGGAAATATGTAATCAAGGAAATAAGGCAACGGATTAAGTCCTAACACATTAAACCACTCTGATGCCTGGAAAAGATCCGGCGAGCTGATTCCCTTCTCCCAGTTTTGAACCGTCTTACGCGACACTCCTACGCCTATCGCTACATACTCCTGCGAAACCTCTGCGTCCGCACGTGAGCGCCACCAGATTTTTGAAAATCGTTTAGCACGGTCAACTCGTTCTTTTTCTTCTATGTCTTCTATATTGTTATTCATTTTCTACCCCCTGAGTACAATCATTATATTTTGATTTCAGTACATACTAAATTCTGTCAGAATGATTGTATCATCTGCAAGAATAAAGCATACGCTCCTGAGCATGCTTTTTATCCCAAAATATGCGTAAAAAATTACTCACATAAAAAATAAATTTATGCTCTGCTACGTATCTGACATTTTTGCCTAGCTAAGATATGCTGTCATCAGGATACAGAATGATTGTGTAAAAGATGAACTCCAAAAAGCTATTAATGAAACCCTAATCAAAACTAAAGAAATGAAACTAAAGAAAGGAAAGAACTATGAGAGTATTTTATGAATGCCCACTATGCGGGAATATTGTAATCTTCGAGAATTTCTCCGGAAATATTCCCTCATGTTGCGGCCAGGAAATGGTACAGCTTATGCCCGGAACCTCAGATGGTGATAAGGAAAAGCATATTCCAAAATGTACAGTAGAGGATTGTAAAGTAAAAGTCATGGTAGGAGAAACCATCCATCCTGCCACCGCCGATCATTATATTGATTGGATAGCATTGGAAACCTGTCGCGGTTACTACAAAAAATTTATCCCCCGCGGCAAAGACCCACGAGTATGCTTCCACCTCGGCAAAGAGGAGACTCCTGTCGCTGTGTACGCATACTGCAATATCCACGGCTTGTGGGTCACCAATTTTTAATATATGAGAGGTAACGCCTTCCCTCAATAAGTGCGTATCCCTCAGTTCCCAAATTCCTCTTTATCTTAAGCAAATACCGTGCATTCCCGAAAGGGGTGCACGGTATTTGTGATGTTATTGAATTCATCAATAATCTTCATAATGTATATTTCATAATTGGATTTATTATATTTATTTTTAGCTTTAGTAGATGATGTGCCCATATTATTTACCTCATAGAGAGTATAAAAGAGGCGGATATACTTGCACAAGTATATCAGTGTTTCAAGCTTTATCTTCCGTTCGCGCCATTCTACTTGATTTTACTACTCCAATAGAGTACTCTGTAATCATAAGTAATCTTTAAATAAATTTTGCAACATATGAGGAAACATATGATGAATACAATAAAATCGCTTAGACAACAAACTAAACTTACCCAAAAAGAATTCGCGGATAAATTCAGTATTCCATTAAGAACAATTCAAAAATGGGAACGCAACGGTTCTACACCTCCTGAATATGTTCCACAACTTATAGAGTTATCAATATTTACAGAAAACACTGAACTATTCATGGAAACATATTGGAAGGATGAGAAGACAGCCACCGTAAGGCTAGATTCAATGTATGCATATATTACCCGTTACACGACACATCCAATAAAGCAACTATTCTATACTGACAAAATGACCCGTTATGAATTTGGAGGCATACTACAAGACAGATGCTGGGATAAAAACAGACCTGACCTTCAACAGCTTCTCGCTCTCATCGGTCTCAAAGAGTATAATCCCTATGAAATCTGCAAGCGCACCCATGGCAAGATGTATCAAGATAATATTTGGTTTCGTTTTCCCGGAGAATTATTGACTTATAAGGAAGTAAGATATGTATAAAACAGAAGAAATAACAGTAGATCCCTCATATATCATCAGAGATTACAGTACCAGTGATGGCTCACAAATCAAATATAATCATAATGACAATTGGTACAAAATAGATAATTATGGAGGAGAAGCAGACGCAGAGTGCCTATCCACCATTCTTCTGGACTGTTCTAATCTCTCTGCAGAACAATATGTCCGCTATAACAAAATAATCATAAATGGTGAACAAGGCTGCTATTGTGAAGATTTTAGAAAGGACACCTCAAATGACGAGTTTATTACCTTCTATCGACTCTTCAAAAACATACGTGGATACGATTTGGCATCAATAACCTCAAAAATGGACTATGACGATGCAATACAATATGTAATTAATTTTATTGACGAAGTGACCGGTCTTGACATACGAACTTATCTAGCCAATATATTCTATTTAGATGAGATAATATTAAATACAGATCGTCATTTCAATAATTATGGAATCATAATGTCAAATAACTCATACTCATTAGCCCCCATTTTTGACAATGGAAAATCTCTTTTGGTAGGTAGCAAAATAGACCTAAACACTGTCTCCATTGACGAAGCCATCAAGAAGGCATACTCTAAATCCTTCAGTCCATATTTTGGGCTAAACAGTCATTACCTAAAAGAATATCGTACTATATCCATTAATAAAGAAAAGTTAAATAATCTATTGGCAGAATATCCGGATTCTATACAAAAGAAAGTCTTAATTCATCAGTTAGAAAGTGGGATTATTTAATTTTCAAGCGGAATGCGAGCTGTCCCTCCGGGACAGTCATGCTGTTCTAGCGGAATATGCACACAAGTAGATCCGCCTAGAATTTTCTACATATATCTATACAGACTAATATATTATCACACCAGATAGCTCAGCATCTCATCGACCCTGTGTTCATAGGTATGATGCGCAGCAATCTTTTCAAATCCACTGCGTGCTATCGCCGCACGTTCATCCTCATGCGCAAGATAATACTCAATCTTATTCATCAGATCAGCCTGGCTGTCATAGTACTCATAGTCCTCACCGGGTGTGAAAAACTCCAGGAAATCCGACTGATAATTTGTCATCAAAAATCCACCTGCGCCCATAATATCAAAAGCCCTAAGCGGCATACCAGCGATAATACTGCGAAGTGAGATGTTAAGATTGATCTTTGCCTTCTTAAATACGTAAGGAGCCATATCATAATAGTCTACCAATCCGTGATTGGTACAACCGTCAAGCTTAAACGCCTTATCCGGAGTATATAAATCCAATCCAAAATTGCTAGAAACCTTCTTCAAAATCTCCTGGCGCTCAATGGCTGTAATCTGTCTATTGATTACATATTGTGCAAACAGATATTCAACCGTCTCAACGCCATCCGGATTAGGTGTCATCGGCAGTGAATCCTGCATATCTTTGATAATATCAGGATTGTTTTTTAAAGTATCCTGAATAAAGTTGTAACCATACACCTGCATCTGAGCCTTCATCAGTCCCTCAAGATATCCGCGTGTATAATCACTGATTTTATCCATTCTCTGATAAAACTGATGCTTCTCAGTATAAAGTGAGCCGATAAAAGCCACATCATGCTTATTATTCCATTCGGTTCTACTGAAATCTGCAAACTTGGTCATCGCACTCAGTCTATCGGTATTAGCAGCCATCGGCAAAAAATGAACGGTGTTAATACCATTTTGCTGGAATTCCAAATAAATAGAACTATCAAACACGAATACATGATTTGTGGGGAAAACTATCGAATAATGATAGATACGCACATATGGACTGTCATAAATCCATGAAAGGTATGGCATGCCTAAATCTTTGCACGCCAATGCAACCACCGGGAAGTAGTTAAATGAGAATACACAATCAACATTTTTACTCTTCACCTGCTGCGCAAATTTATCAACAGCAACCTTATCAGTGGGCTCAGATTTATCATCGTATGGCAATTCGGTTACGGTATGACCCTTTGCACGAAATGCAGCAAGGACATCATCGTTGCCAAAGCTTTTCCATGTTAGAAATAGGATTTTCATAAAAGTCCTCTATTGTCACATTTATTTCAGTAACTTATCAGCGCAATCCAATGCAGACGCTATTACCGCATCCATATCATAGTATTTGTATTCACCCAACCTACCTCCAAATACTACATTGGATTCCTCGTCAGCAAGCTTCTTGTACTCACTATAGAGATTACTGTTTTTCTCATCGTTTACAGGGTAATAAGGCTCGTCGCCAGGCTTCCACTCAGAGCTATACTCTCTACTGATAATAGTTTTAGGCAAATCATTACCAGCTTCATCTTTGCCAAATTCAAACCATTTGTGCTCAATGATTCTGGTCCAAGGTGTCTCTCTGTCAGTATAATTAACAGCTGCATTTCCCTGGAAATTCGGCATATCTAAAATCACGTTTTCAAATCTAACACTTCTGTATTCCAAATTACCAAGCTTAAAATCAAAATATGCATCAATCGCACCGGTATAGATTACTTTATCAGCTTGAGCATCCCAATAATCCTTCTTGGTAAGATAATCCTCTCCCAGCTGCACATCTATGCCGTCAAGCATATGCTCAACCAGCTTGGTATAGCCGCCAACAGGAATCCCTTGATACAAAGCATTGAAATAATTGTTATCGAATGTAAGTCTGACCGGCAGACGCTTGATAATAAATGCAGGAAGTTCCTTGCAATCTCTCCCCCACTGTTTTTCTGTGTATCCTTTTACCAGCTTCTCATATATATCCCTGCCAACCAGCGATATAGCCTGCTCTTCAAGATTCTGCGGCTCACCTTTTATTTCTGTGCGCTGCTCTTCAATCTTGGCCATTGCCTCCTCGGGAGTCACCACACCCCACATCTTATTGAAGGTATACATATTGAAGGGAAGCGAATACAACTCTCCCTTATAATTTGCTACCGGAGAATTAGTAAATCTGTTGAACTCTATAAACTTGTTCACATAGTCCCAAACTCTTTTATTATTTGTATGGAAAATATGTGCACCATACTTATGAACATTAATGCCTTCAATCTTCTCGGTATATACATTTCCCGCAATATGCTCGCGCTTGTCTATTACAAGAACTTTTTTTCCGTTATCTGCTGCTTCTCTTGCAAATACAGAGCCGAAAAGACCGGCACCTACTATAAGGTAATCGTATGGCTTAACAGAGCTCATATATAATCTCCCTTTTAGAATTCCTTGAAATGTAATTAAAACAATACCATCACCTTGACGTAGTCTTCCGACTTATCGCGCATAAGTTCAAAACCATGCATCATATTATCCATCGAAAGCTCGTGAGTAATCATATCTTCCGGATGAATCAGACCATTTTCAAGGCATGATAAAACATAATGCCAATCATCACCTAAATCATGTGTAAAACTTGAATTCCAGGTTCCTCTGACAGTAAGCTGCTGCCTAAGTATCTTCCAATATGAAGCTTTATCCATCTCCATATCGCTTGCCGGATTGCCAACCAAAAGCAAAGTTGCACCTGCTGCAACACAATTAAGACCCTGGTTTAGTACTTCCTTCTTTCCGACACACTCGAAGAATACATCAACGCCTTCACCATTTGTCCTGCCTAATATCCACTCCACAATATCCTGCTTACGAATATCACAGCAATCATTCAGATCCACTCCAAGACTGCTTGCCTTGTCAAACTGGAAATCCTTATTACCTCCAACGTAAACACTGCCAAAACCAAGCCCCTTCAAAAACATAACAATAAACAATCCGATTGTGCCCAAACCGCATACTGCTATCTTCTTATTCTTACTGTCAGCAGTCACATTACCGGCAGCATCAAGCAAACCACTTCGTCTAATAGAATGAACCGCCACAGCCATAGGTTCCATCATTGCCGCCTGCTTGAATGTAACATTTTCAGGTAACTCTATAAGGTTCCATTCCGGCACACGCACATATTCAGCAAAGCCACCATCGGTACGCGAGCCAAGGTAATTGTAATGCTTACACATCTCGTATAATTTCTTGCGACAAGATGAACACTCCATGCAAGGAATCAAAGGGAAAACGCCAACAGCCTTGCCAGTCCATGATGTATCCACACCTTCGCCGACGCTGACAACCTCTCCGGAAAGCTCATGTCCGGGGGTCATCGGATGATGATATGCTCCGGTCTTATATATACGAGGAATATCAGATCCGCATATGCCCGCTGCTTTTACCTTTACAAGTACCTCACCTGCCTGAGCAGAAGGCTCTGATATATCTTCTAATCTATAATCTGCTATTCCATGCAGTCTGTATGCTTTCATGTAAAAACTCCTTAGCATCCTTGCCAGGCTTGTACCTTCCTATAGCCTAAACCATAGTGGCATTTTTCATTTCACTATTAATTGTAAAAAAACTAAACATAGTCTTTTAAGATCTCTGTTACTTTTTCAGCTCCACTATCACTTACATGGTCTGAATCAACAAAATCTTCCGTACAAAAACAGTCCGCCTCATTAAAATCAATAAATTCGACTCCATACGGAATCCGTTCCAACTGTTCAATCAATATATCCTTATATCCAGCGTATATATGCCTCATATATTCTTGAGTGAACGGCATTACAGCTACTAAAAGACGTATATTTTTTTCATGACACAACTCAGCAATTTTAAGAAGTGTACCACTATTTTCTTTATATGTATCTATATACTTAATATGTTTATTATGCTTATCAGCACGATTTTGAGCATACTGTTCTCGTTCTATAGCTGATAGATTACACCAACCACCATGTTTTCTAATCTCACCATTCGTATGATCTCTTAATACAGCCGGCCCATAATAATGATTATATTGTGCAAAATAAGACGTATAAAAATCCTTCTCACTCTCAGATGGATTCTTAAAACACTTACCAACATAATCTGCTTTAGCATTATGAATATCATTGAATAATGGTTTATACACTTCATAACATCTATAGTTATAACTAGTCCTTGATAAATCATAATGAAGACTATAATATCCTACAGTAACTACACATACTCGGATATTTTCATTTTGTGACACTGCCTTTAATATATTAAGATAATCATAATACAAATCCTGTGTATGCATTGATAGGTTAACAGCTCTTGATGGCAACCTATACGCGTTAATAGCATCAAGTCCGTGCGATGAACCAGTAATGATTACTTCTGGTTTTTCAATAACCTGTATATTATGCATTGCACTTAAATAGCAATAATCATAATTACTATTTAAGTAATCTATTAAATATCTTTTCTCTTCCGGTAATAGATTCTCTCGCAAAAACATAGTTTTACTTAACTGCCTCACATATTAATTACTGATAAATTATAATTAACCTACTAATAACTACCTATACCCCAATAAAATATGTAACACTTTTATGACATAACAAGATTAAAGCGTTCAAAATCTCTATTGTAAGCACTTTGAACCTCTCTAATGATTTTTAACTGAATTTCAGGATTCTTAAAAGACACACTTCCTGACGTAACATTTACATCTAACAGCACCTCAGGATAGAGTATTATATAGTACTCTTTAGACAATCGTAAAAATAGTTCCCAATCCTCGAAGCATATCAAATCTTCCCTGAATAAGCCAACTTTATCTAATGCTTTTTTTCTTATTATTACAGTATCTGCCCCAATAACATTTCTTCTTAACATATAAGGGAATATATACCCCGACTTAAATTCTAATTCGATACATTTATCCGGAATTACTCTGCTTTCTTGCAGATTGTACGCTCTCTTTTCATATTCGCAATAAACCATACCAACTCGTTCATCACATTCCAGCATGAGTTTAATCTGCTTTTCGAGCTTATCAGCATGCCATAAATCATCATCATCCTCAAAAGCAATCAGGTCATATTTTGCTGCTTTTATACCAACATTTCTAGAACCTCCTGCACCTAGATTTCTCTTATTTTTTATGTAGACAATTCTAGAATCATTTATCTGCGCAATAACTTCCTCTGTCAAATCTGATGAGCAATCATCCACAATAATTAATTCAAAATTCTTATAAGTCTGATTAAGTATACTATTTATCGCTTTCGTTACTATAGAAGCCCTGTTATAAGTAGTAAGAATAATGCTTACAAACGGAGATGATTCAGTCTGCTCATACGTCTCATTCACCAAAACATTACCTTTAGAACGTGTTACCAGTAAATTAGGAACAATTCTATTTTTGCCTGCTATCTCATTATACATACTCTCAACAATGTTAGACTGTAGAAATGCATCTAATTTATCTTGTGAATCAATGTCATAATTCATTGATGAAATTATATCTATTGCATTTTTTCCATATGAATAATTAATCGGATTCGTTATCCAATCTTGATCAATCATCCTACAGAGTTTTTGCATGAAGTTGAAATATTCAATAGATAAACTTCCTTTAACCTGATATGCCGACATAATCGTCAATATATAAAAACTCCAAAGAAAATAAGAGTTAATTTCATTTCTATATATTGGATATATATCTTCTTTCTGAAGCATAAATTGGAAAAGTTCATATTGTACATTGGGTAAATCATAAAAATGATTGACTTTATCCTTACTCATCGTACTTTCAGAGTGAAGTCTTACAATATATAATTGTTCTTTCGCTAACAATATATTTTCTGCATAAAATAATTGAGGGTATACAAAAGGAGGCTCCTCAAATATTTTCTTTTCAGCAAATACTACACCACTTTTTTGCAAAAGAGCCGCACTATAGAATTTATTTGAGTGACAATATGATATTACATTTGAATTCAAAAAAAATTTCCGAGATTCTACATTTGAGATATTAAAACAAACCGGTTCACTTTCTTCTATATATGCATCAGCTATTGATACACTATCATAACTATGCTGCTGCCCAAATTGAATTAAATCGGCATTATATTTTTGAGCATAATCATATAGGATTTCACACGCATTAGTGCATAAGCAATCATCTGAATCCAGAAATTGCACATAAGGAGTATCAACATATGCCAATGCCGCATTTCTAGCTCCGCCTTGTCGCAAATTTTCCTCTAATTTTAACGCGATTACGGAATCAGGGGCTTCAGCCTCAATTTGAAGAATCATGTCCCAGGTTGAATCTGTTGAAGCATCATCTACAAAGATACACACTAAGTTCTCTATTCCTATTGTCTGATTTTTTATTGATAACCAACAATCGGCCAAAAACTTTTCAGAATTGTGACAAGGCGTTATAATTGTTATCTTTTTCTCTACTAAACACATACAGCACCTCTAAAATGTACATAGGTCAAATGTAAATTCTATACATTAACATCAAATGCTTTTGCCATTATCGCTTGCAATTGATTTTCATACGAGAACAATTCCATTGCTTTTTTATGACCATTACAAGCAATTGCCTCACGCTCTTTATCATGTGATAAATAATACCGACACTTGTCTACCAAATCATCAATACTCTCATACCAAACCAAATCCACTCCATTCTCAAAATACTCATTCAATTCAGCCTGATAATTTGTAAGACAGAATCCACCAGCACCCAATATATCCATTACTCTCAAAGGAATTCCTGTTTGAATTGATCTAAGCGTAATGTTTATATTTATCTTACTATCCCTAAATATCTCCGGCATCTCAGTTTCGTACTGAGCATATCCACAATATTTTACCGGAAGTTCCGGATGATTATTCTCACAATACAAATCTACATTTCCTATCTCTCGTCCCAAACGCTTTAAGACTTCAATACGTTCATTACGAGTAACTCTACGTCTAAGGATATTTTTAAAAATTTCCTCTCCACATTTTCTATAACTTAGTCCCAAATCCGTTTTTACATATTTCGATATATTGTTCATCATATCTGAACTTATAAGTGAATCGAATAAATCTATCCCATATATCTGCATCTGTGCATTAATGATTGCTTCCAAATATCCGGAAATATAGTCAGGCATATATGCTATCTTGCCATAAAAATCCTGATCACCATCATAAAGATTTCCCAAAAAAGTTATCTCATGCTCATATTTCAATATTTGCTTTTTACCTGAATTATCGTTCACTAAATAACTACTTTCATTTATTCCACTGCTGCAAACATTTCTCACCGGAAGTGGTTGATAATATACCGTTCTTATTCCTTCATCTTTAAGTCTCAGGTATAGTGCATAATCAAAAATAAAAACTCTATTACATTTATTGTCCAAAGTAATAGACTCTAACGTATTATGAGGAGAATCATAAACCCAAGCTATATATTTTACCCCACAAGTCTCCGCAACTCTTGACAAATCCGGGTAATAATTGAAGGAAAAAATTGCATCATAAATAAACTGTCCATTCTCCCCCACAAGTTCTTTTTTTATTAAGTTCATGAATTCAGCATCATTGTCATATACAATTCTTTGAGGAGATATCACCTTTAACTGCACACCGATCGCTTCCATAGCTTTTTGTGCACTGTTCGCTGTCACTTCTCCCCAGTAATAGTAAAGTAATCTCATCCTTTACTGACCTTCTCATTAATATATTCAACTACTTTTGTTGCCAAATCATAATAAACACGTCTGCTAAAATGATTTATTCCATCTTCATAATCATCTTGGCTATGTATATAATCAGACAAATTTACAATCTTGATTCTATGTTTATCCGATGCAAACTGCTTTATTAATTCATTTACTCTCTTATGCCTTTGTGCATGATTAGCAAACTCAGGATTATCTCCTTCATACTCCATTTCGCTTCCCAATAAAAAAATGAATGTAGGGTTTCCCAAAGCATTCTCATACATATATTCAAGATTAAAAAGCAACATGTCATCTGGTGTAGTTCCTATGAATTCCCAATTCTCACTAAATTTTCTACATGTTTGCTCACTAAATGGATAGAAATGGTTAGGAATACTTCCATCAATATATCCACCCCAATTCCTTTGATCAGTCAAATCAAAATTCACACTACCGAAACTAGCATATAATCCCGACTCTTTATGCTGATATAATCCTGCATGACAATCGGGTAGCAGACTATAACAAACGATCTGATACTCTTTCTTAAACATTATTGTATCAAAATCTTCATGCCTCAAAAAAGGAGCATCTGCAAGCATTAATCTCAGTTCTTCCTCCGGTACATTAGCTCCTTCAAAAATATGAACCGAGTGATTCTGTCCCGTAGTAATATATCCATCTGTATTAACAAAGTTAAATTCGCCTGTCACAGCTCCGCCTATAAGATACTGTTCTATAGCACTTAAGTCACACGGTCCTTTAAGTAATATACGAACCCTGTTGTTAATTCTGTCCGAAAGCTGTTCTGAAACAGTTTTATTATAGTCTTCACTTATCCAATCAACAGTTTTATCAACCTCAAGCTTCACCGCAACAGGTTCAACTATATCTACATACGGATAATTCATTCTTGAATATACGTATTGTTCAATTCCCATTCCCATCACGCGACATGAAAAAAGGAAATGCACCATCTTTTTTTCAAATCTGTTATAACAAAAAAAACCAACTATTCCATAGTCGCCAAATTTATCTTTTACAGATACATATGCACATCTATTCCAGTCATTTAATATTGCCTTCTCAAGTTCATTTTTGCTACTTCTATGCTTGGTATAATTAAGTTGATTAGTTCGCTCTACCAACTCCAATATCCTATCAAGCTGAGGCATACAATCAAAATTAATATCTACAACAATCTGACTATCATATAAAAACTGCTCATTTGATGAATACTCTTTTTTTGCCTCATCTTTCTCTTCAAGCATATGATAATGAGCTAATCTAGTATTTTCAGGATCTTTTGCCGAACCATTCTTTTCAATAACTTCAACAATATATTTCTGAAGTTCTAATACTATTTCCGGTCCTCCCGTAAATAAACCCGGATTGGCATAAACAGCCTCTTCAAGATTACGATGATTATCATCGATAAATAACGTATTCTCTGCCCTCAACTTCATCCTCGATAACTTATCCGCAATCTGACTTCCCTTTTCGTCCCAATTAATGTTATTGAAAACAAAATACTCAGATAATCCAGATTCAAGATCCTCAAGCTTATTCATAACTGAAGAAGCATCATTTTTAGAAGATATAGAATTAATAATACCGTTTGCAGTCAAAAGCTTTACCAGTAATATATTCTCTTCCGGACAACTTATATCACCTTCGGAAAGAGTTCCTTTCCAAAAAGTCTCATCCATATCCCATATTACAAGCTTTATTTTGTCAAAATATGATTCACCAATCATACCCTCAGCAGTTATATGCTTATTCAAAACTTCTATCCCCATACTTCACATACATCCACTATTGCAGGTGCATTTTTCTTCCAACTATCACCCATAGCACCGTAATTTCGCATATACAGAAGCTGTTCACACTCTTTACATATTGCAATTAAGCTTCCCCTTTTATATATTTCTTGAATAAAATCCTCTGCCATATAAACCTTCCCATAACGAGATCTATTTTCCTAATATAATCAAATCAAAGCTATTTCCTTCAGGTAATAGAACAATACAAAACTCTTCTGAAAATATAATATTTTCCGGAGAAAAAGGATAATCTGCCCTATTGATAATTTTATCATAAACCGATGAAATAATCGGTAATTCAATGAGACTTAATTCTTCATCTCTCATCCCTATTAACATAAATGAATGTAAAAGAATTTCTCTAATCATTCCTTTATTAACCCATCCATTTCGATATAATGAAAGACCATAGTCGAGAATATTAATAGGATTATAGTGCCTAATAATATCCATAACTTTCTGAATAGTTCCACATTCAATAACACGCACCTGATTACATAATTCATTATCATATTGTTTCAACAAATCGTGACGTCCTGCCTGCAATGCCATATATCCATAGAATGTAATATCTCCTTCAGGCGTCAATGTATGATACTCGTTCTTTCGATTCAGCTTATAGAAGACAGATGTATCAATAAGCCATTTTTTCTCTTTATCGGTTATACGTTGATTCATTCTGAGCTGGAGATCAATCATTTTGGTTGAGGTAAGCAATGATGAATCAACTGCTTTTTTTATTTCAGCAAAATTTTTATATCCTGCTTCAAATACAAAATCAATAAGATAGTAATCCACCAATTCAGATGCCTTATCCCAATATGTCCATAAACCTTCCATCAAAAACTGCATAGTTGGATGTTTAGGCGGTGTAACAATCATCGAGAGAGTCCATCTGCCCTTCATAACATCATTCGCCCATAATCTTTTCCCAAATCCGATTGTATAAAAATCCTGTTTTAAAATAATCTCAGAGATAGCCTTAGGTGCGTAATATGTCACATCTACCCACATACCTCCATACCTATACAATAGTTCAGCTCTAAGAATATCTGACATATGTGTATATGTGATTATCCCTTGGTTAAACTTATCAATTATTTCAGGAGTAAATGAAACATATCTCATTACATTTTCTAATGTAATAATAATTAATTCTGAATTACTTGGAAGGTTCCTTTTAATAGAATCCAAACATATACTCGGCATCTCTGGAATAGTATCTGCACCCTGCCACCAACATGCCCACACGGGTATCTTTTCGCCAAAATCAACTGGTGACAACTCATCTGCCAGTGGCTCTTCAAATCCGTATTCCTTTCTATATGATAATAATTCTGTAAGAACATTATCAACATACTGCTGTACCAATTCATTTTTTCTATCGGCATTCAACCATATTTCAGGATTCTTTTTATACTCAAACACAGAACAGCTATGAATATTTTTAGTACAAATAAACACTTTAAGAAGCCATCCTATAAGGAGATTATATTCATCTGCCCAACCATGATAATCTTCTCTTTCACACGATAAACATCCATTATTCAATATGTTTATCACGTTATCAGCCCATCTATAAAATTCTTTAAGAATATCCTTACGTGCGATGACCATATTTTCCGTAAATATTCTATTACCGCCAAAACAATATTCATATGCATCCCTATATTCTGGGAAATATTGAACTATTATCTCTTCTAATCTATCAAGAATGTCAGACTTATTTGTAAGAACCCCAAACTGTTCTTTAAGCGTTTTCGCCCCCACAACCCCATCATACGGAATAATCATTTCATACTTATCAAAAAGGCTATCTAAATATGCTTCATCGACCGGTAATTCATAACGAATAAAATATCTCCCCCTAGTCAATACACCCACATATTCAGCTTCTTTATCATCAAAAACAGCCTGCCGAATACCTTCCGCCAGGCTGTTTGCTTTTATGCTACAGTAGATAGATTCATTAGGGATCACCTGATTTTCCATATCAGAAATAACATATAGCTTATAATTCATGTGTATTTTCAACAAATCTTTCTATAAATATAGTGATAGAATGGATTTCAGTAGTACTCAGTATCTCAAAGACTAAATTAAATCACACAAATTTCTCGATAAACGCCTTTAGAGTATTTCCAAATATACCTTCAGAATTCTGTAGTAGCAAAGCTCGTTCTTTTACCCTAATAGATAACGAATTATAGAATTCCTTATCATTTTCTAATACATACATGAGATCTGATATCTCTCCCATATCTTTGCAACATAAATCCTCACCCAGTGCAATTGATACATCACCCGAATTAAGTGTCACAACAGGTATTCCATTAATCATTGCCTCGACAGAAGAGAATCCACCTCCTCTTCTTGGTGGATTAAGATATATATCACATAATCGCAAATAACTCTGCGTATCATCCACAAATCCTAAATAAATTACATGTTCTGATAATTTAGGATACTTTGCCATCTTCTCATCCAAACTAACGCATCTTCCCATCAGAATATAGTAATAATTCTCCTTAAGTTCTTCTTCCATAAATGATAACAATTCATCATTTAACTCAATATCTAGTCGAGCCCCAACAATTGCAATACAAAATGATTCTTCGGATATACCAAACTCATCACGCGTATGAATCTCTGTTGAATCTTTAACTTTCATTGTAAAATAATTTTTCAAAATACGATTGCTGTCAATATTACAAACTTGTAACCTCCTCTCATCATTTTCGTCCAACACTTTTGAACACGTTATAGCCTGTGTACCAAAATAACCAATTTGAGAAGGAACCATTGCATCAGACAAAACTGGAATAATATTACTTACAAGCGCAGTAAATACACTTCCCGAACCAATCTCTAAAACAAAAAGAGGTTTATTGTTTCTTATAAATTTGAGAAGTTCTATGGTCAACTCTATCCCAGGCATTCCATGATCACACTGATAAAACGGGATCTTATTACCTTTCCATTCAACGGATTCTGTTTCTGATAATTCATTCACATAATTGGGCATATATATATTATAAAATGGCATCATTCCATTTAACTGAATAAGTTCCGCGGTATTTATCAACATCACCTTCTTATGAAGTTCATTCATAAGTATACTGCATCGATCAAGCGCAGACTTAGTCGGTCCATGGTTGGTAGATAAATACTGACTTGTTATAACTATAACCAGGTCCTGTTTACGATCATTTTTATCAATAGGCGTAAGTAATTCCGAAGGAAGTTCCCTTTTAATTTGATTTATACATTTTTCTAAAAGCTTTTGAAGCTTAATATCAATTTCTGTATTTTTTAATTCATTATGTAAAAATATTTCTGTAACTATTTGCTGATATATGAAATTAAATTTCATATACTCAATATCATCGGTAGTAAGAAGATAATCCAAGAATTCGCTCAAATATTCAGCATCATAATCTAACTTAAATAGATAAGAATAATTAAGTACTATATTCCTTACATCATTTGTACTAAATGCATATGTAAGCTTTTGAGCAAACCCTTGCTTCAATCCAACTATTTCTTCTTTGTCTATTTTACCTGATGATATATCTTCATATAACTGTAGTGAATAATCAATCCAAGCATCATCGTCGACATCATCAAAATATCCGAAGCGATACTCAACATATCCGAACTTTTTACATATTTCGGCAAATAAACTCATAGGGTCATAAGAAATTATTCCCTTGATATTATATGATGCAAGCACATTACAAATTTTTGCAACATATTCAATATCAGGCATTTCAGTATCACAATCAACATAAGAATATTTATTTCCCATGTAAATGATTTGATCGTTGAAAACCACATCATTTTGCATCTTTATTGCTTTATCAGTTAGTGCTACTAATTTCCCACACAAATATTCATTAGTATTGATAATAATCACTTTCAAGCCATGTTTCGTTTGAAATTTTTCAGCATCTTCAAGCATCTGCTTTGTTACCGCATCTCCGCTATTATATATCGAAGTAATCAGCAATATGAATTCATTATCCTCGCTTTTATCATCCCTCACTTTTATGTTATTCTTTGAAATAAACTCATTAGCTACTTCTTCATATGCTTTATTGAAAATCCTACTATTGACGATATCTGCTTCTTCTAACCCTTCTTTTGTTCTCAAATAATGATAATACTGTCTTAACACATAATACTTTTCATCCCACGCCAACATATCATCATCTGCAAGTCTGTCGAAATACTCTTTTGCATCACATATAGCCGGTAATGTTTCATACCAGCGCCCGCAATAGGTCCCCTTAATATATGCACCACTATCCGATAAATCTTCAAAAATGATATCCGGATACTGGGCTACTTGAATCTCTATTTCTCTAATAAATTTTTCGAATGTTGCATTTGTTCCGACAGGTTCGCCAGTTACAGATGGAACCATTATGTCTCCATCCATTCTGTCACTTGTATTCACACCAATACCGTCTGCGTGATGCTTTCCTCCTGGGAATGCCAAATCAAGACCTATCAATTCAATCTTTTCAGCGCCAAAATACACAGCCTCTTCTATTGCCAAACCGCTCACAGTACCATGATATCCAAGATCTGGTATGCCATATTTTTCTTTATCAGCTACATTCAGTTTACTATCTGACGAACAAACTCTGTATATCGGCCCCTGATAATTAGCAATATATTTCCAATAAACCACACTATCCGCTATAAGAGTAATTTCTCTTGTCTGTTCTTCGATTCCATCAAGATAATGCATAAGAGTCTTATTCGGATCGAGCGCTGTAACATAATCTGGATGAATATCATTTGCAAGTAATTTCTTCAATGCACCATCTACTGCGATTATCGTTTTTACACCCTGCATACTTCTTAGGTAATCCATCTTCTTGTTAAGTGACGGACCAGCTGCAACTACTATATATTCTTTTCCTCTTATATCATTAATGTCTGTCTGCTTGCCCTTCAGATCTTCAATAGTTCCCTGGAATAAGCTAAGATTATTATAATAATTCACATCAAATCTCTCAGCATATCTAATAGCAGCTTTCTGATTCTCAGTAAAATCATTCAGCTTCTGCTTTAAGCTTACATCTACCTCATCCGCTATCCAGTCAGCAATAAAATATATACATCTGGAATAATCCGATTCAAAAGTAGCTACTTTATTAAATAAGTTATCAGAATCCTCGTCTATAAATACGGTTAGATTTTCAGGATTAATCCAATCCAACACTCCAAATTCATGAGCGTATTCCAACATTTGGGGATTGTTTTCGAATATATAAATATGCGCAGATTCAAAAGACTTCTTCCACAGCTGATATGCCAAATACCCCAAACCACATCCCATAATAATAATACTGTTCACATTCGGGGTATATAACAATTGTGCCTTATCCCATGCCTCCTGCAAAGGATCAACAATACTATGCCAGTATCGTCCTGTATTGGTATTTTGCACAGTTATTAATCCTGACTTTGAACTTGTAAAATGGAGCCCACCCTCTTCAACATCTATTTTACCTGCCTCCGCAATAATCTTATATAATTCAGGAATGAATTCATCTTCAATAATACCCCCACATAATAAAGGATTATTGATATTTTCACGAACTGAATCTACTATCTTTTTAATTACCGATGCTCGATAGCTATTATTGATAATATACTCATTGTATATTTTTCTGATGGCTTCTGCGCTATCATTCCAATATTGACTGAACATCCAAGTATCACTACAGTTAGCACTTTCAACGCATCTTTTTAATTCAAATATCAATCTACTTACATCATATATATTTTCCAAAAAATCTAATGCCATATTAATCCTCACATTTTATATGTACAATATGTTACATTTATTAATAACCGCGTATAAAT
The DNA here is from genome assembly GCA_002317155.1 of Lachnospiraceae bacterium UBA1721. Lineage (GTDB taxonomy): Bacteria > Bacillota > Clostridia > Lachnospirales > Lachnospiraceae > AC2028. The sequence goes on along the minus strand of DCIR01000009.1, from coordinate 17,633 downwards.
ATCAAAAAAGAGGAAGCCACTAACGACTTCCTCTTATATTTATTTTTATTAGTGTAATATTACTGAAGTAGAGACATAACACCCTGATTTGACTGATTAGCCTGTGCAAGCATTGACTGACCCGCCTGCGCCAAAATATTATTGTTAGAGTATCTAACCATCTCCGTTGCCATATCGGTATCACGAATCTGGCTTTCTGCTGCAGTTGTATTCTCCACTACATTGTCAAGATTAGCGATGGTGTGTTCAAGTCTATTCTGAACTGCACCAAGATCAGATCTCTGCTGAGATACTGATGCAATTGCTGACTTAATCGTAGCAATTGCTGAACTTGCCTTCTCTGCAGTAGATACAGAGAAAGTACCTGCAAGGCCAATACCAGTAGCTGTCATCGCTGCAATGCTTAATCCGATATACTGTCCATTCTCAGCACCCACCTGAAGACATTTTCCTGTAAATGAACCATCAAGAAGATTCTGCTCATTAAATGTTGTCGTTGAAGCTACTCGTGTAATTTCTGATGCAAGAGCCTGTACTTCCGAATTGATATATCCACGATCAATTGTAGTATTTGTTCCATTCGCAGCCTTAACAGCTAGCTCAGTCATTCTCTGAAGCATATCATGTACTTCGCCGAGAGCACCTTCAGCGGTCTGTACCGCCGAAATACCATCCTGCGCATTTGCTGAAGCCTGAGTAAGACCACGAACCTGACGCCTCATTTTCTCTGAGATAGCAAGTCCTGCTGCATCATCTGCTGCACGGTTAATCTTGTAACCAGATGAGAGCTTCTCAGTTGACTTTGAAAGCGAATTAGATGTAATGCCAAGCATTCTGTTTGAATTCATCGCTTGTAAATTGTGCTGTACTACCATATTATTTTCCTCCTTGAAACAGCAACCTCCTGTCGCCTTCCATCAATATTATTATGCTACCAACTTCAGTTTAGAAGCAGTATTACAAGCGAATCCGTTCGCCTCATCATTATTTACATTAATTATATCGGACACAATAGAAAAAACTTAACACTTCTTTTATAAAATTTCATTTTTTTTATAGTAATCAATTAATTTTCCTAAATCATTTGAATAGGTCGTATATTCACCGTCTACGCTCTTACTCTCATTTAATAAAATCATAAGAATTTTTCCTATTATAGGAATCTCTCCTTTAAGATCTGAATGTTCAAGCATAATGTCAGGTCGTATTTTTAAAACACCTGTATACATACTAATTGCTTCTTCGATTTTTCCTTGTGAAACCAAGTAGCTTATTGCTTGCTTTAATTCTTTAGTCTCCGCTTTCTCGTCAAATATTCCTACTCGCTGTTCACATACTTTGAGCTTATTAACCTTAATCCATACCATTAGTAGCTGTTCCGATAAAAATCCATACACACGTCTATGATATTCATCAAGTCCACTTAAGTCTATATATTCACTCATTTCAGCAAAAATAGTAAATAGCCACTCACAATACTTATCAAAAAGTTCACGCGTTGTAACCATCAAATTGCCATAATAATGCCTGCTATCAGTCATACATTCTTGAAAACTATTGTAATACTCCGGGCAGATTTTTTTAATAACTTCTCCTTCTAATAATATATTCCTCTTCCCATGTGCCTTGCTAAAGTACTCAAAATACGATACCCCCTCATTAATAGCCGGCGAAGTCATAATATCATATTCACTAAGTTGTTTATTATAGTCTACCTCACCAAGCATTTTTCCTTCTTCATTTATAAAAAATCTTCTGTAATGACATATACCTATATTCTCATTTCCTATATAGTTCTTCCATATCCAATACATACCGGTTAATTCTCCATATAACATATTCAAATTAGATATATGGTTTCCGGTATTATCCCCTAAATAGCCTAAGTCCAGCTTTCCTTCACGTCCAACTTGCAGTGGCACATAGATACTATCACTTGGCTGTATAAAATTCTTATGTGTCATTACAAAAATTTTTGTATTCATATATAGCCCCTGTAAAAAATGAATTAATCCTCTATTGCATTATAACAGAAAAGCGGGAGCCTTACGACTCCCGCCACTGCGTACGATTTTTGATAGTCAATAAAAATGATTAAGTCTCTATTAGCCGAGGAGTGAAAGAACACCCTGGTTAGACTGATTTGCCTGAGCGAGCATTGACTGACCTGCCTGAGCAAGAATATTGTTGTTAGAGTACTTAACCATCTCTGTAGCCATATCGGTATCACGAATCTGGCTCTCAGCTGCTGTAGTATTCTCAACTACGTTGTCAAGGTTAGCAATGGTGTGCTCAAGTCTATTCTGAACTGCACCAAGATCAGATCTCTGCTTAGAAACTGAAGCAAGAGCTGTCTTAATAGTAGCAATTGCTGAACTAGCTTTAGCTGCGGTAGAAACTGAAACTGTGTTTACACCAATACCAGTTGCAGACATCTTTGAGATGCTAATACCGATATACTGACCATTTTCTGCACCAACCTGAAGATTCTTAGCGGTGAATGAACCATCGAGAAGATTCTGCTCATTAAAAGTAGTTGTAGATGCTACACGGGTAATTTCAGAAGCAAGTGCCTGTACCTCAGAATTGATATAACTGCGGTCAACAGTGGTATTGGTTCCATTAGCTGACTTGTTAGCAAGTTCGTTCATTCTCTGAAGCATATCATGTACTTCGTTAAGTGCACCTTCAGCGGTCTGTACTGCTGAAATACCATCCTGTGCGTTTGCAGAAGCCTGAGTAAGACCTCTTACCTGACGTCTCATCTTCTCTGAAATTGCAAGACCTGCTGCATCATCTGCTGCACGGTTAATCTTGTAACCAGAAGAAAGCTTCTCAGTTGACTTTGCAAGTGAGTTAGTTGTGAGACCAAGCATTCTGTTTGAGTTCATTGCTTTTAAATTGTGCTGTACTACCATAATTTTTTCCTCCTTGAAATTAACGATCGCGTCCATGCGATTCGTGTGACATGTTTGGTAACTATCCCCTTCCGTCCGTACGTAACTTCCGGTTCAGGTTACAGTCTATACAAAGCATTCATTGCTTTGTTACATAATGTATATCGGCCCTATTTGTAAAACCTTAACCCCAAAATCAAAATTTTTTTATATTTTCTTTTTAAGAATTTACATTATCTCTTATTCTTATTGTTTACTGTCCATAAAAGTGGATTCTGTATATGTAGTGTTACTCTGGACCTTATAATAATTCAACGCAGCTCTGGAATTACGGCGACCTTCCTTAATCTCTGTACGTCGTTTCCCCAAATATGCATTTATAAGATCTCTATTTCTAGTCTCTTGTGCCTGTATAGCAACACTCTTATCAGTAATCTCACGGATAAGCTTTTGCATAGATCTTATTTTTTCTGCATAAGCCTCTCGATTATTACTTAATTCTTCAGCAACCTGTGAATACAATGTTTCGAATCCCTGGTCAAGGGTTTCCAGTTCATCTATATAGTCAGCTTTCTGTTCTATATATTTATCAAACACATCAAGCTGAATATCATCCCCTTGAAGACATGTCTTTTGCTCATCATTTAGGCGTTTTATCTCGTCCAAAACGCTATTCTTCTTAATCAACGAATCTTCAAGCATATCTAGATACTGACGGTTCATATTCACCTCATACTAAATCATACTACTAGCAATTCCATTCTTTTTCATGACTTCTTTCCAATTATCTCTAACTGAACGAAGATGGGTAAGAATTTCCTCTAATATCTCCGGATCCTTGTGAAGATTAGCTTCCACTAATCTTCTTGATAAATATGAATAAATATTCTCAAAATCCTTAGCTACTTCATATTTCATATCCAAAGTCTGGCGCAAATAATCAATGATTCTCTGAGCCTTGGTAATATTTACATGTGCTTTTTCAATATCTGCAGCATCTATCCCGTCCTTAGCCATATTGCAGAACTTAATTGCTCCATCATAAAGCATCAATGTCAGTTCCGCAGGTTTTGCTGTAAGGACCTTGCTGTTTTTATATTGCGCATACGCCTGAGGTAATGGCATATATTATCCTCCTAATACACGGCATAAACCGCTTTATTCCAAATTATCTAATTAATTTCCAAATAATCCGGTCAGTGCACTGGTATTTGACTGCATCTTTGCCAATGTTTTCTCCATCGCACCATACTGTTTGTAAAGCTTATCCTCATATGCATTAAGCTTATCTTCCAAGTCAGTAATCTTGGTAGTGTAATCAGAGAAATCTGTCTTCATCTTTTTATCGTCATAGAAGCTTCCAAACGATCTATAGCCCACAACAGAAGAAGACAACTTATTCATATTCTGATATAAGCCATTTGCCATCTGTGAGAAGAATGAAACCATTGCATCCGGATCTTTGGCAATCATAGCCTTTAGCTTATCTTCATTGCCGGATGTGTAGCCATCATCAGCATCACCATCAATATGTAAAGCATGCTTCTCATCAGCAGCTGAAGAAAAATACTCCAAAGTACCAATTCCAAAATTTGAAAGATACATCGTATTTCCGCCAACCGAATATCCTGAAGACATAGCACTTGAGAGTGATGTTATAATAGAACTAAGCGTAGAATCACGGCTTAAAAGTCCATCCTTAATCTTCTGAGTATATTTCTCAGCCTCTGACTCAGACAGAGCATCTTTTTCTTCATCGGTAAGAGGATTCTTTTTGCTTACATTATCAGCATTGTATAACTTATCAAGCTTATTAATCACACTATTATATGTCTTAATAAAATTCTTGATTGAATCATAGATTCCGCTGGTATCATTTGTGGTAGTAAGAGTAACTTCCTCACCCTTTTCTGTTGTACCCATAGCGGTAATTGTTAATCCATTTATATTGAATACATTAGATGATGATGTAAACTTTGCACCGTTTAAGGTAATCTCCGCATCTGAACCATCAATTTTAGTAGCACCGCTTACACCATCAGAATTCTCACCTGCCTGCAATCCTAACTTTGCTAGTGCATCAGCGCCATTACTGTCTGATGCGACAAGATTGAAATCAGACTTTCTTCCTGACTCCTTGGCACTTACAAAAAATCTCTGATTTTCAGCGTCAAAACTTGCATTAAGACCAGCATCTTTAAGCTGCGTTAATACATCAGAAACAGTAGTATCTGCATTCACAGTAATGCTCTTTTTAACATTGCCATCTGCATCCTTGATATCAAAACTACCATCACCGCTAAATCCCAACTCACCGAGCTTACTCAATGCTGTAGCCTGAGAACCATCCGCAGTTTCTACCTTACCACCAGTTAAATATGCAGTCTTGGCAAGCTTATTAATTTCAAGAGCCTGTACACTGTCAACCGCACTTCCGCTTGAGATAACACTCGCTTTATTAGGATTTGATACCTTTGTAGTTTTCTGTGCATATGCGGTAGAAAATCTCATATTTTGTGCTGCAGACTGAAGACTCTTAAGATCCTTATTGAGATCTTTCCATACTTCCTGCTTCCATTCAAGCTTTGTCTGAGCGCCCTTAGTCTTATCGACTTTTGCTTTTCTATTTGATACAAGAGCAGAAATAATGCTCTCTGTATCCATTCCGGAAATAAGTCCGGACATTCTGAGTTTATCTGCCATAACTGCCCTCCTTATCTCTTCTCGTCCACTAAAATACCTGCCATCTCCCATACTCGAGCTATCATATCAAGAGTCTTCTCGGGAGGCAGTTCCTTTATTACCTTCTTAGTATCTTTATCAACAATCTTAATGGTAACTCGATTCGTTCCCTCGTGAATACCATATACTGCTTCAGAGCTTCCTACACTACTGTTGAACTGCTCAATAGCCTTCTTAAGCTGTTCATTATTCGTTGTTGGCTGCTGATAAGGATTTTGAGACTTGTTGTCTTCAAACTCAGAATTACTTTTTCCTTCCGAGTTGCTAACAACTTTCGTAGTTGCATCAATTGCAGCCACCTGTCCATTTTTTTCTAATGTGGTCTCAACATTTTCTGCAGGTACTGCCTGCTTAACCGGACTCGTGTACCCTGTTGCCTGTACACTCATCGCATTGTTAATTGCTTCAATCGCCATAATGTCACCTCCGTGTGATATAAAAAGCGTCTTCCGTGAACTGTTACAAATAAATTGCCTATTTATATCAAGGCATAATACTACTGTTTATATATATTATCGACTTTTTTGCCAAAAAATAAAGGGTTTTCGCGATATTAATACAAAATTTTAATAAAAATACTGTAAAGTACGCAGAAAAATGCCTCCAAACCACAATTTAGTGTTTTCTGTGTTCTTATCTGTCTCTCTAAACCTTCTAGGCAAGACGATTTTTGTTTAGATACAATAGACTACCAATGTGAATTCTATTTCAATAATCACATCTTTATCACATTCTTTGGAATCATCTTGGGGGGAGTCCATTGCACACTATAGACATAAATCATACGACTGAATCATTATAGGCTTTTTCTTAAGCTGCATCTCAGGGACCAGATAGCATGCATCACCATAATATGCATCATACTTGTCCACAATCTCATCTATTCCGGCAAACTCACTCGTTAGTTTCCAAGATATCCCCTTATTAGCATATTCATCTATAATCGCTTTACACTCTTCATAAACTGCAGGATCATTTACTTTTAGCAATTCGATAAAGTTATCTTCAACAACTACTACCACATCAAGTCTATCTGGTCGCATACTAAAAATTTCTAAATTCTGTCGAATCTTTTTTATTGCCGTTTCCCCATGACTTATCACCTGCCCGTTGCCAAGGTAATAAAGTAACTTCTTGTTCAAGCACTTATCATCATAAGAAATAGTGTTTTTGTCATTTGAAGATTTATTAAAAATCTCAAACTTCTCAATCCATTTGGATGCAGGAATATCTCCTGACCACTCAGCTAGCTTTTCAGAATACTTCTTTGCATCATTCGCACTATCAATAATCACCTTATCAGCATTAATGATTCCCGGCATGGTTGCAATATACTTTAGATTCTGGTACGCTCTGCTACCATCATCAACCGGCTCTGCTTCATACCATGGAACATATATCAGCTCATCAGTATTTACTCTCAAATTATTGCTGTAATATTTCGAATCAACACTATAAACATCATTATATTCATCAAATGGAATAAAGAAATAAATCCTATCCGGATGATGTAATGATATCTCATATTTATTGTAATCTATCAAATCTATATCTGACGGATACCCACTATTTTCATATACTTCTTCTAGCTTTGTACCATCATAATCCTTAAAATAATATGGGATGGGCATCAGATAGACATCCGTTGTCTCTTTTAGAATCTCTTTCTTATAATGAGGCTCCACCCTATTCCAATATCGGGGCGAAGTAACTATAAACAGAACTTCCTCTTGTGATGTAAGCTTATCTATAGCGTTAACCACATCATTAACTGTGGAAAAATATTCCGACAGTAAATCTGTTTCTAATCCAGACTTAATTATTACAGTAGCATCCTGCCCGTTTTCCAACAGCTCCTGCAATAAACTATACATTCTAAAAATAGTTTCACATGTTTTCTCAATAACAGAAATAACAAAGCAATTCTCACCCTTTAACTCTTCAACAAAATTACCGATGTCGAGAATAACCTGCTGCACATTTGCTAATAATGATAATTTATCTTCATTTATCAGCCCATTATCTTCTGTGAAAGTCCGTGCCAAAATCTGCCAATTATCTGTAGCCTCCAACAATATACTCTTCCATGAATCAGAAGATCTACTTTCACGTTCTATAAACACTTCTGGAGAATACCTATATCCCGGCATATCAAAATCAAGAAGCTTAATCAGATTCTCTCTTTGTCCCTCAAAGAATGGATAACCATGTCCGCCGGCGGCTTTGTTTATCTTAAGATAATCACCGTATCTTTTTTTCAACATATCATCATATGCCATCGGAACCGGCATATATGTATACTCAAATGGAAGATCAATACTCTCCTCATATAACCTTTTATCGAATCTGAAATTTTTGCCTATTACACCCCAAGGAATCATTTGAGTCAATTCATTAGCATCCTCAGGTGCTACTTCGCCACAAATTCTCTCCGCGAGTTCATACAGAAGAATCCATTTATCTTTTGCACTAATTCTTCTGTCTATAGACACTTCATGCTTATTTTCAATATTTTTAAGCGCTATTTCAATTGCCTCTACACTCATTCCACCATCTAAGATGGCATCTGCCACTGCAATCACATACTTTATATTATAAACTCTCTCATCCTCTCGCTTCTCGTCAGCATATACATAATCTAAAATGAATATGTCCAAGCCACACAAATACGGGAAGCCATGAAACTTACGAAGATGCTCTTTTTCAAAGCTTACAGAAGGCGCTCCTACAACAGTGGCGTGAAACTCTCTAAAGCCCTCCTCATTTCTAAAGGTATGTATTGAAAATCCCTCCGGGAGCTGTTCCTCAACACGCCTAAAATGTTCATAATCCTCACGTTTCATGACAATATCGATATCATCATCCCAAGGAATAAATCCTCTATGCCTTACTGTTCCAAGCAATGTACCCCAATCTGCAAAATATTGGATTCCATTATTTCTACATACCTCATTCACAGCCTGAAGCACCTCAAGCTGAGCAGCCCATGCCTGCTTTATTTCAGAGGGTACGTAAAAACCACATCTTACCTCATCCAGTAAAAAGGAATTATTAAATTGTCCGTTTGTCGCATTATGCATACGGATCATAACCCCATTTGTCTATAAATCTCTGACGATTAGTCAATACCAGCTCTGTAGCCTTTTCATACTGCAATCCAAAGCTCTTAGAACCATAATGATAGATATAACTATTCTTGCACATTCTCAGGACGCATCCCGCTCTACGTGCGCGTTCACACAAATCGGTATCTTCAAAATATCCCATACCATACCGAAGATCAAAACCACCTATTTCATCCAAAACGATTCTTCTAAACGCTAACGCAAAACCAGACAACCACTTTCTCTCGTCATATGGATCATCCATCAATACATTGTTAATATCAGCAAATCGCAAATACTCTTGCAATGTATCAAACATCTGTATAGGTGGTTGCTTACTTCCTTCATAATTCGTGCAGCAACCTGCTGCTACGTAATCACTATCTGAATCATAGAGCGCCATTCTCAACCAAAAAACAGCATTAGGTGTAACAATTGTATCATTGTTCAAAAAGAATATATCATTACATTCAGATACAATCTCCAATCCCTGATTAGATCCTTCTCCGAAACCAACATTTTCCACATTACATATCAGTCTGACATCAAGTTGTCCTTTGAGCCACTCTGTAATACCATCTGTAGATGCATTATCTACTACTATTATCTCTCTAGCTGATAAGGGAACTGTCCTTCTTATGCTACGAATACAATCCTCCATTATATCTCGATTATTCCAAGATACTATAACAAACGATAATGGTTTCACGGTAATATCATATTGCTCACTAAGGCCGCTTATCATCCCCTCAATCTGTTTTCGATCATTCGCATCAGAGCAATAATGCAATGCATTCTCATAACACAAATATGACTTATTTACATTGCCTTCTGTCAAAAGATAGTATTCGCCCAAGAGGATATATAATTCATAATTTTTGAAATTATCCTTAAGACCTAATTCGATAGCTTTATACATCGCTGCCCAATCTTGATTCTGCCCCGCATCATATGCCTTAAGAACATTTTCTCTGTCCGTTACGATTGCATCATCAGAGAAGGTATTCCATTCCTCTTTGTACCCTTCAGTAAATTCCTCCTGAGCAATTTCCAGCATCCGCCTTGCTGATATCTTATTCTGATATTCTTTATTATTAAAAAGATTCTCATGATCCTCACGCACAGACTGATTCTTCTCAAATGATATAGCCTGAAAATCCTTAGCTAACCACTCATAATCGCTTTCACTCATAGCTTCAGGGTGAAAGAACTCTGCACCTAATCTGAATGAATGCCACTCTCTAAGCCTATATTTACCAGGATACTTAAGTGCTACATAAGTTCCATAAGTCTCAAATTCTGAAAAACTTGCATCTTGCATTTTTTCAGCGTTAATTCTTCTTATTATCGCTTCATAGAATTGTACTTCGCACACTTTTCTAGTAATCTTATAATCATTCTCAATATCATCAAGCATAGCTTTCATAATCTCGCAATTTATAAGCATATGCTCTGATATAAATGACGGTCCGATGACCTTCTTAAATCCTGGAAGAATCTTATACAACGTGTCAAAGTACTCCGCGTGATATTCCTGCTTTACGTCAAGAAAAGGAGTAACTCTATCTTCTGCAAACATTGTCAACTCTTTAGTCGGTACCGTATCTCCATCCCACACTAAATAATATTCATCTGTGCAATGTCTGGCATATTCCATCTTGAGGAACTGCTGATAATACCATCCCACAACTCCTCGAGGTAATTTACGACCTTTTAAGAAATCGCTCATTACATCCTCAACTACGGAATACACTGAATCAAATCTAATAAGGTCATTCTCATTCAGGAATCTGACCTTATCCCCTAGATTTTCCTCTTTAATCAGACAACCTAATTCATCGTTTCCAACAAAAACAACCCTACGTACAGGCAAGCATTCTATAAGTCGTTTTCTTCCATATATAGTTCTTTGAAAGTCCTGTGGGGTAACAATCACCAGCACATCATACTCTTTAGGTTCAGACATATTTTTCTCCGATAATATTATTCTTAGCCCAGATACCAATCTATCGATATATACTGCTACACAATTAGCCGTTAACCAATGTCTGATTAACAATCCTAATCATCTCAGCCACTCTCTGTAATACGGTATGATTGCCTTTCACATATTCATACCCGTTTCGAGCTATCTCTTCTCGTTCTTCATCATGATCAATGTAGTACTCTATCAATTCACAAGCCTCATCTAGCGTCTCATAAGCTACCAAATGCTTACCTATCACCAACTGTTCCGGAATCTCGTCCTGATAATTAGTAAGTAAAAACCCTCCACTTCCCATGACGTCCCAAATTCTCTGTGGCAATCCTGTTCGAATGGCTCTCATGGTCATATTAAGATTAATCTTACTATCTCTGAATACCTGCGGCATTTCGACAAGGGATGACACTCCTCCATGGCATGTAACTCCCCTTAACTCCTCAGTATTACTTCTTGTAAATAGGTCAATATTTGTAACCGGTGCAATTGTATTAAGTGCAGCAACTCTATCCAGTGATGTAAGATGATAGCTCAGGTAATTATTAACCACTACAAATTTATCGGTATCTGTCACAGACATCGCTGATGGATAAAAACTGGTATCCGCATTCTTAATAGCATTTATCAATTCCTGTGATATACACTCTTCAATCAATTCTTGGCCGTTAAACATACTCTGTGCTGCCAAAAGACCAGTACAATATCCAAGTTCTTTCATTGGGAGCTTCGGCATAATATTGGCCAATAAATCTTTCTCACTATATAGTGATCCAACAAATGAAACATTATATTTGTAAGGGCCCCATTTTGGCTCTCCAATTGTTTTATTTATACGCTCAACATTTACACCTAGCGCTATATGGAATACACAATCCGGATTGTAAACACTTATCTCTTCATATTGACGTCTATCAAATAAGAATACTCTGTTATACGGGCTTTTTATAGTTTCTGAAAACAACTCAACCACAGGACAATCAACGCTAATACAAACATACAAACACTTTAACTTCTCACATACTAAAGCTATATATGGAAAAAAATTAATCGAGAACACAAACAAAGGCTTTTCAATCAGAATCATTTCTCCTAATTTCTTAACCTTTTCTTCTACAGTTATGTTCTTGCGAGTCATTTCATCGCGATCTTCAATCACATTGATTCCGCAATCCTTAAATGCCTCTATATAATCCGGCTCACATATACTATTGTAACGGTGGATAATAACATTCATCAAATAACCCTCTTAGGCAAGCTCTCTGAGTGAATTCAATATCTCTTGATATGACTGCTTTTTACCAAATAATACAGTTGTTCCAAGAATAAAACCATCAATTCCAAGTGGTGCATATTCATTAATTCTATCCATACCACAAGCACCATCCCAATATAACTTAAATCCCAACTCCTCTCGTAAGTCCAATAACTTACGAACCTTCTTACCAACATATGGAAGGTACATCTGACCTGCATTACCCGGATTAACAGCCATTACAAGAACCTTCTTAACAATTACAAGCATCTCCATAACCGTTTCAACAGAGGTTCCAGGATTAATAGCTATGCCAGGAATCATTCCTGCATCAATGATTGCCTGAAGAGTCGTTGACGGATGATACTCAGCTTCTGGATGTATATATACTGTATCTCCCGGACGTAATGCATCCAAAAATAAATTAATATGTGTACGTGGGTGTTCAATCATTAAATGAACATCTAAAGGTTTTGTTGTCGCTTTCGCAATATATCTTAAATCATTAAGAGACATTGCAAAATTAGGTACATATCGACCATCCATTATATCTATATGAAATGAATCTATATCGGCTTTTTCAAGTAGGCTGATTTCCTTCTCAAGATTACCAAAATCTGCACACATCATTGATGCATTAAATTCTGCTGCCATATTATCTCCATTCTACGATATTATTCGCGGCACACATTTATCTGTGAAAAAAATAATAACCCATAACTTATATCGGTTATGGATTATTAATATATTACCTTATATACGCAAATGTTTTAAATGGTATAAATCATTTTTATTCAAGAAAGTTCTTATCCGCATATACAACCTCATATTTATCTCTATGCTTTTCAAAGAAATAAGTAATAAGTCTCTCAGAAATAAATCCCGGATATCTGTTTTGATACTTATCATCTAGCTCACCGCCCTTTTCGACAATGAACAAAAGAATTGGAAACATCCACGCACATAAATCATCGAGCACTTCTTTTTTCATAATAAACATATTACAAGGAGAATAAAGCGAACACTCTCTAAAAAAACTCAATGCATCATCATATTCCTCAGAATAATACTCATTAATATATTGGAGCATATTATTCCAATTAGCTTTCACATGCCGAAATTTATAATTATCTTCTATAGATGGATTAACATACAAAGGAACCGGAAGAATAACATCAATATCATTTGACAACATTTTCTCCTTCCAATCTATAGGAAGAATAAAACGCCTCCTATAGTGCTCCAATCCAACAATATCTTCTGTTGTATTCTTCCAAATCCAATAGAGGCCCGTCAGCTCGCAAAACTGTCTATTTTTTTCAGATATATTCTCGCCTAAATTGTCATAATAATTCGTAGCAAGTCGCCTATTAGTCAACTCAGTTCCAACCTGTAATATACTCTCATATTCAGCATATTCATATTTAGTCTTTAATTCACTATCAAATGCTGAACTCGCTACATAAATCCGTCCAAAGTATGACGACGGTAATGCTTCCGTACTCTTTTTTTGAATAAATAAATCATCAATCTTAACATATTTACGGCCTATTGATGAAAAATATTTTTTTAAGTACTTATTTCTAATAGACATATCCAGTTCTACATCAACCGGAATAATATTTTTCATACCACACTCAATCAATGTATTTCGCAACTGAGAATGATTTACTCCTCTCGTTGCAAGATATACTGGGTACTCTTTATTTAACTCCGAATTATTATTTATTTTTACAACTGGTACACCGTTAATCTGCAAAGGATTTACTTCATCATTATCATACAAAAATGCAACTATTTCTGTTTCTGTATCAAGATATGTTAAATAATATCCCATCGTAGCAGCACGCGAATGAGCTCCAGCAATATAAACCTTATTCATACATACATCCTATATTTGATAGTTACGTGATTCTAAATCCAGAAACAATTTCCTTAGATTTAAGATAATTCTCTTCAATTAGACCTATCGGTACATCAAGATTTAATGAAGTAATATATTCAAATATCACCTTACGGCTATGGGCAAACATTGTAGCAACAATTATTCCCTCAAACTCTTTATTGCACAACTCTTCCGGGCTGACTACCGGCAATCCCATTTTTTGCAATTCAGCATAATTTTGATCAACCCATACAACCACATCAGCAATACCACTTACCTTTATATAGTTATAAAGTCTCTGTCCATAAGTTCCTGCACAATATAATGCTAATCTTGTGCCCTTTTTAATATTCACAAACGGAAAAATATAATCAGTTTCATCAAAACCATCAAACAATTGCTCAGACCGGGGAACCATAATAAATAGTAACAAATTTATCCACTGTTGTATGATATCTTGCTTGCAACCATATTGAATAAACTTTCCCTTCATATGCTGATTCAATATAGAATAACGTTCTCTCTCGACTATTACATCTGATACTTTTTTAACCATTGATGATGTAGTCTGTCTATAATGATAAAAACATTTATCTGAAACAAAAATTGAATTTGCCTCGTACATTGCAGGAATTACACACGCAATGTCCTCACCTATAGTAATCCTTTCATCTACATCTAATTGTACTCCAAATAGAATATCTCGTCTAAATAGCTTGTCCCAAACAGCTGTATACATTTTCCATTCATAAAACTCATCCCCCCCTAACATTTGAGGATATATATTATCTATAAGAGATTCCTTATTATGATATCCTTTATCAATTTTATTCAGTATTGGCCGATCACTCTCACCTATTGATTCGTAATGATTACATACAACAATATCTGCACCGTACTCTACAATTTTACTACACATATATTCATATGCATTAGCATCTATCCAATCATCACCATCAACATATGTAACATACTTTCCTGTTGATCTTTCCAATCCTACTTTCCTAGCGTTAACTAACCCATGGTTACTTTGATGAACAACTTGTACACGCGAATCAACCGATGCATAGTAATCGCATTTTGCCCCGCTTGCATCGGTTGATCCATCATCTACTATTATTATTTCTAAATCAGTATACGTTTGATTCAATATACTTCGTATACATTCATCCACATATTTTTCAATATTATAGACAGGTATAATAACACTAATCATCAATTATCCTTCACTTATCATATTGATCTCAAAGTACTTCTTTCGGTCGTCAATCTCTTTTCTAACCTTCTTACTAACCCATGCAGATACCCAATGATGAATAGAATATGTTTTTTCATATGGCTGAAGGCGTCCTGTCATATAACTATATGGACTCATAACTAATGGTGGATATATTGCAAATCCTTTAACTTGCTGATATTCTGCATTCAGTATAAGTCCATATTTCTCTAATACATCCGTATACATTCTTATAATATGAGGATGGTTTACTGTTCCATCTTCATTTATATATTTAACATCATAGTACTTTGCACGGATTTCTCTCATAATATCGTGTCCTAGAATCGAACCCATACCCGATCCCGGATCGATACCTAATTTACTCTCAAAGCACATAAAGCCTTCATCAAATAGCAGATCATCAAAATTTCTAACTAACTCAACGTCAGTATCCAGATATATACCACCATAACGATATAAAACATCACATCGTCCAAAATCAGATGCAAATGCCCAATCTCTGTGTTTCAAAGCTTCATTACAAAATTCATTATCTGTATGATAATTATCCAAATTCCATCCTCTAATTTCATAATCAGGACAGAACTTTTTCCAGCTATCAATACATTTCTGTACTTTTTCTGGGAATGGATCACCCGAGAACCAGAAATAGTGAATTATTTTAGGAATCTTGGTTTCCCCAGCACAGGAAATGTCATATGGAACTGATGATGCAATCTCACGTTCTTTATCCCACTGCAATGCCTTCATGACAATATATATATATCGCGGATTTCTTTCCACTGACTTATATGTCGCTAAAATCTCAAGCAATTCATCAAAATCTGACGGAGTAACAACAATCAAATCACCATCATTAATCATAGATATTCCATCATCCCAATTATATACGTGAAAACAACTGTTTTCTTTATTATGTATTTCTCTAATTGACTCTGCTTTACTGTCAATCAAAAATCTTATATTCCACTGGCATGTATCCAATATCTCCTTGGCATTTTTCCCTGCTCCAATCAGAATCATTGTATTACTTTCATATTCATTACTAAATTTGTCTAAATCAAGCTCGTTATCCATATTACAAATCTCATGAAGCTTATTAATATACTTTAACTTAGTCCTTGCGAACTAAATAGTGAAAAATATGATTTCTAAATGCTTTTTCAGTAAAAAAATCTTTATAAATCTTATATCCATTCATTCCAATTCTATCAATTTGTTCTCTATTATTTACTATCCATTCAATTTGAGAAAAAAGACTATCAGCATTTTCACTTTCAAAAATTAGTCCATTTAATTCATTTTCTATATAATCTGCCATTCCAGTCCCATCAGATACAATACAAACTTTCTTGTGCTGCATTGCTTCAACAACAACAGTAGGAAGCATATCCTCTCGTGAAGGACAAACCAAAACATCAATCTGTGAATAAAAAATGTTTATCTCATCCCTATTTAATTCTCCTTTATAATCTATCAAAGGATTATGATTAGCTCTCATTGTAACGAATTTTACCATCTCTTTTGATCCAGTACCTACGATATTCAATCTAATCTCATTACTCTTCACTTCCATAAATCTGTCAAAAACATCTAATAGAATATCTATTCCTTTTGTATTAGATAACATTCCCACATATGAAAAAAGTATATAATCACGTTTTCTCACAATAGGTGTCTCATTAATATTTGAGATATAATATGGGAAAATATCAACTTGAACCTCTGGAAAAAACGAATTAAAATTCATTTTAGCGAGATTGCTAACCGCAATCATTGAAATATTCTTAAAAGAATGCTTTCTATTTCTACAAAACACTTCGTAATTATATAAATACGATATCTTTGGATCATGAAGCCACCAAAATATTTTTCTATTTTTTGCTGCTTCAAATGCAAAATTACATATCAAGAAAGTATTAACTATTACTAAATTAAACTGATTAATCCATAACAACTCTCTTGAAGTCATAACATCAAGTCGTTCTGAAATCAAAACATCAATTGAATCATTTTTTATTCTCCGAATAACATCATCAGTTCCACCCATTACAAAAATATACACCTTATAACCACAATTACGAAATGCCTTTGCCGCATTCCATATTGCCATTGTTCCCCCATCATTACATAGGTATGTAAACACAATCAACACAGACTTAATCGTATTACTCATATCAATAAAATAATTAACAGAATCGCGTAAACTTATCTGCTTGTATTGTTCAAAGAATAATATTTTCTCATTACTAATTCCCATACGAATTAATTGCTCTTTGATTTCTTTTACATATCTACTTGCAATCACAACATAATCATACTCTATATTGCCTAATATACTAGGACTGTATATTTTAATATCATCAATAAAATTTCCCCATTTAGAAAGGTCGTTATCAAGAATGGCTATTATATCATCATTAATAAAACATTTACGTCTCTCTTCATAAAATTTTCCTGCGCCAAAAACAACTATTTTCATCTAAAGCACCTTTTTATAAAAATACCTGAATATTCTTGTGCGGCGGAGCC
>DCIR01000093.1:4142-6456 GCA_002317155.1 Lachnospiraceae bacterium UBA1721 | reverse complement strand
GGAGCACCTGCACCCGCAGCAAGACCTGTTCAGAGCGCTGACAATACCATAAAGGCAAATCCTTCACCCGCATCAAAGGCAAATGTTGATGATGACGACGAGTTCGAATTTGGATTCCTTAATTGGGATGGAGATGACAAGAAGTAATTTGAGCTTTTTGTCAAAATAAAAATGATGAAATGCAAAGTAGCCATGATTGAAAGATTATGGCTACTTTTATTTTATAGAATTTTAACCACCGGTACACTTGAGATAAAAGTGACTTTGTTATATTATTCATATAACAGAGGTTGTTACTATGTATATTGAAATTGATTTTAACAGTGATGAAGCACTATATCTTCAGCTTAGAAATCAAATAATACTTGGTATAGCTCTTAATCAGTATCGTGAGGGCGATGCGCTGCCGAGTGTGAGACAGCTCGCGGACGATATAGGCATCAATATGCACACTGTCAACAAGGCATATTCTGTACTGCGTCAGGACGGATATGTTAAGGTAGACAGGCGCCGAGGAGCGGTTATCGCTGTTGATGCGGTTAAGGAAAAACACATGCAGCTGCTTAAAGCCAAGCTACGTCCCATGGTTATGGAAGCAGTGTGCAGAGATATTTCCAGGGAATCGCTTCATGGAATTATTGATGAAATATATAATGATTACGGTTGGCTGGAGTAATTAAGAGCCATCGCTGATCTATTACATAAGGAGAATTAACAGAGTGGACAAGTTAACACTTAAGGCACAGGCGGCTATTAACGAGGCCGGGAAATGTGCGAAAAAACTGCATCAGGGTTACATCGGTTCAGAGCATATCTTAGCCGGTATTCTTACCGAGGGAACCAGTATTGCAGCCAAGGTCCTTTTTGATAATGGAATCGACAGTTCTAAATATCAGGACATGATTAAAGAGATGCTTACCTTTGATAATAATGTTGCGAATCTGGAAAAGGGTATTTTCTCTCCCAGAGCAGAACTGATTATGGAGGAAGCACGTAAGCAGGCAGAAAGATTTAAGCAGAATGAAGTAGGAACAGAGCATATCCTTCTCGCTATTATCCGTGAGGGAGAAAATGTAGCGCTCAGACTGCTCATGACTCTTGGTGCTAATATTCAGAAGATATATGCAGAGCTTCTCGGAGCAATAGGACAGGACCCTGCGCTTGCTAAGGAAGATCTCAGTGGCAAGGGCGGTAAGGGAAAGCCTTCGATGCTTGCACAGTACAGCAGAAATCTTACTGAGCTTGCTGCAGAGGGTAAGCTTGATCCTGTGATCGGAAGAGAGAATGAGATTCAGAGAGTTATACAGATTCTCAGCCGCAGAACCAAGAATAATCCCTGCCTTATCGGCGAACCCGGTGTAGGTAAGACAGCAGTTGTAGAGGGACTTGCTCAGAGAATCGTATCAGGAGATGTACCTCCCACGGTTCAGAACAAGAGACTTCTTACACTTGATCTTTCCGGAATGGTTGCAGGTAGTAAGTACCGCGGTGAATTCGAGGAAAGAATTAAGAAAATCATTAAGGAAGTGATTGAGGACGGTAATGTTATTTTGTTCCTCGATGAGCTTCATACACTTATCGGTGCAGGTGGAGCAGAAGGCGCAATTGATGCTTCTAATATTATGAAGCCTTCTCTTGCCAGAGGTGAGCTTCAGCTTATCGGTGCCACCACTATATCTGAGTACAGGAAGTATATTGAAAAGGATGCAGCGCTTGAGAGACGTTTCCAGCCTGTTACGGTTGAGGAGCCTTCACAGGAGGAGACCGTACGAATCCTTATGGGAATCAAGCACAAGTATGAGGAGCACCATCACGTAGCAATCACCGATGAAGCTGTATCTGCAGCTGTCAGACTGTCAGCACGATATATAAACGACAGAAATCTTCCTGATAAGGCAATTGACCTTATTGATGAGGCTGCGGCATGTGCAAGACTTAAGAGCCTAGGACATACCGATAAATATGCCGATATCATGGAACAGATTCAGCAGCTTGATCTTCAGATTGAACTTGCTGTCAGAATGGAAGCTTTTGCTCAGGCAAGAGAGATTAAGGACAAGCGCGAAGCACTTATTAAGAAATACTACAGAAGCGAGAAAAAGAAGGCGGCTAAGAACGATGAGTATAATTGCTCTGTAGGTGAGGAAGAGATTGCCAATGTAGTGGCAATGTGGACTAAGGTTCCCGTAACCAAGCTCGCAGAAAAAGAGAGTGAGAGATTACTCAAGCTAGAGTCTATTCTTCATAAGAGAGTTATAGGTCAGGAGGAAGCCGTTACCTCTATTTCCAAGGCTATGCGCAGAGGCCGTGTAGG
>DCIR01000093.1:3782-4096 GCA_002317155.1 Lachnospiraceae bacterium UBA1721 | reverse complement strand
TTCCTTGGACCTACAGGTGTAGGTAAAACAGAGCTTTCCAAGGCGCTTGCAGAGGCAATGTTTGGATCAGAGGATGCGATTATCAGAGTAGATATGTCGGAGTACATGGAAGGTCATTCCGTTTCCAAGATGATCGGATCGCCTCCGGGTTATGTAGGCTTTGATGAGGGTGGTCAGCTTACTGATAAGATTCGCAAGAATCCTTATTCAGTAGTTCTTTTTGATGAGGTTGAGAAGGCTCATCCTGATGTATTCAATGTGCTGTTACAGGTGCTTGACGAAGGTCATATCACCGATTCGAAGGGACGCAAGGT
>DCIR01000093.1:1501-3674 GCA_002317155.1 Lachnospiraceae bacterium UBA1721 | reverse complement strand
AAGGACTACGAGAAGATGAAGTCGGCAGTTATGGAAGAGGTTAAAAAATCTTTCAAGCCCGAGTTTATCAACAGAATCGATGATATCCTTGTATTCCACCAGCTGAATGATAAGGACATGAAGGCAATCGTTAATCTGCTTGCGTCAGAGCTTCAGAAGCGCTGTGAGAGCCAGATGAATATTAAGCTTTCATTTACTGCAGCACTCAAAGAGCATATTGTGAAAAAATATGCTGACAAGAAGATGGGTGCTAGACCTCTTCGCCGTGGAATCCAGTCTGCTGTCGAGGATGCTCTTGCTGAGGAAATTCTTGCCAAGAGAGTTAAGCCGGGCGATAAAGTTACCATCGGTTTTAAGGATGATAAGGTTACTTTTACAGTTAAATAATTTGTTTATACAAATATGCGAATTTGAAGTGCCATCAAAGTGAATTTTTTGTAAATTAAATCAACTTGCTATTTACGATAACAGGTGAAACGATATACAATAATTAAAAGAACTTATGATGGAAAACCCACTAAGTTATGTTAACCAGGAGGTGCACATACA
Organism: Lachnospiraceae bacterium UBA1721; assembly: GCA_002317155.1. Classification (GTDB taxonomy): domain Bacteria; phylum Bacillota; class Clostridia; order Lachnospirales; family Lachnospiraceae; genus AC2028. Next base: position 3,125 of record DCIR01000093.1, on the reverse strand, counting down.
TGGCTGTTATCAATGAGTTGCTCCGTGTAGAAGCGGATGGAAGTATCAGTTTCGGTAATTATGAGTTGGCAAAGAAATCAAAAGTAGAAGATTTCCCCTTTAATGGTGATTTGTTAAAGGTTAAGACCTTTAAGGAAATTACAAAGCTTGAGAAGAACGGATTGTTCGTATATGAATCAGTACCGGGAACAACGGTTACCAATTTTAAGGAAACCGAAGGCGGTATGGAGTTTACGGTTGACGGTGCTGAAGATGCACAGGTTACTCTTGAACTTGAAGAAGATACATTATACGAGATATTCCTTGATGGAGAGAGCACAGGAGCTGTTCAGACAGGACTTGGCGGAAAGCTTTCAATAAGTGTTGAAACTGCTAACGCAGATGCTATTGCAGTAAAGGTAGTTAAAGCATAAAGGTATAACTTGTATGACCTGTATCGGAAATGCCGATGCAGGTCATAGTTTTTTATGATATAGGAAAATATTGTCCTATAACGAAAACACTCTGTAGTATGGATTTTAAGAGGTGTTGATTTGGCCAAGAAGATTACGACGGTTTATTTTTGTCAGCAATGTGGATATGAGACATCTAAGTGGCTGGGACAGTGTCCGGGGTGTCACGAATGGAACTCTTTTGTGGAAGAGACTGTGTCTGCAGCGTCAGCAAAAAAGCATGGCGGGGCAGCAGGCAGTGGCATTTCATCAGAAGTGGTTGCGCTTAATCAGGTATCCGTTCAGAAAGAAGATAAGATTTCTACAGGGATAGCTGAACTGGACAGAGTGCTTGGCGGAGGTATTGTGGAAGGATCGATGACGCTGGTCGGAGGTGATCCCGGTATTGGTAAATCGACACTGCTGTTACAGACATGCAGAAATCTGTCTGCTGCAGGAGTAGATGTACTCTATGTATCCGGAGAGGAATCGAAGGTTCAGATAAAGCTGCGTGCCGACAGAATCGGTGAGTTTTCCGATACGATGACCTTGCTGTGCGAGACCAACCTTGATGTTGTTTCTGATGTGATAAGACAGAAAAAGCCCAAGGTTGTAATCATAGATTCCATACAGACGATGTTTAACGAAGCGGTAAGCTCTGCTCCGGGTTCCGTCAGTCAGGTAAGAGAGACTACAGCTGTTCTTTTGCAGATTGCCAAGGGACAGGGAATATCCATATTCATAGTCGGTCATGTGACAAAAGACGGATCTGTAGCCGGACCGAGGGTGCTTGAGCACATGGTTGACACCGTGCTCTACTTTGAGGGAGACAGACATGCTTCCTACAGAGTACTCAGAGGTGTTAAGAATCGTTTTGGTTCCACCGACGAAATCGGTGTGTTTGAGATGAGAGAGGATGGTCTTGCTCAGGTGGCAAACCCTTCCGAATTCATGCTTGAAGGCAGGCCGGAGGATGCATCCGGATCGATAGTAACATGCTCGATGGAAGGAACCAGACCTTTGCTTGTCGAGATACAGGCACTGGTGTGTCAGAGTAATTTTGGAATACCCAGAAGACAGTCCAACGGAACCGATTTTAACAGAGTGAATCTTTTGATGGCTGTTTTAGAGAAAAAATGTGGAATTCGCCTGGGAGATTGTGATGCTTATTTGAACATTACGGGCGGATTTAA
>DCIR01000093.1:0-1377 GCA_002317155.1 Lachnospiraceae bacterium UBA1721 | reverse complement strand
GAAGTCAGAAATGTATCAATGGCAAGACAGCGTGTTGCAGAGGCTAAAAAGCTCGGTTTTAAGACGTGTGTAGTGCCTAAAAGTTGCGAGAGCGAATGTAGTAAAGTCGAGGGAATCAGCATTGTAAGTGTTTTCAATGTTGAGGATGCATTTAACAAAGTTTTTTGATAATAATTGTGTATAAATTTATTGACTTTACTATTTATTTGTGCAAAAATTATAGAACACAGAAGCCTCATCATAAGGAGGGACTAGTATGGGAGTACTGTACGGAGAAAAAGAAGTCTATGCCGGAGCTTATAAGGCTGGTTTGGCAAGAAAAGAGACTACTAATCTCACTATTTTTAACAAGTATATTGAAGGTTTGGGAACAATTCTTGTTAAGGGTGTTAACCTTGAGAGAATTAATTTCAATATTAAGTATACAGATATCACTGACATTCGTTTAAGCGAGAAGGTTAAGAACTACGAAGCTATCGCTATCGATTATAAGACTGAGAATGGCGGAAACCAGACTCTTTACCTTATCGGATTTGATAATCCTAATGAGGTATTCACTGTTATTAAGGACACCATGGACAGCTGGCTGAGCGTTATCAATGCTAACCAGGAAGCTGTTAATGTTCGTCGTGAGCAGGCAGAGAGAGAGCGTAAGAGAAGAGAAGCAGTTGACTTCTACGAGAGAGCTCTTGGTTACTATGAAGAGAACACCTCTACCGATTTCTATACTCTTGTCAGAGATGATGAGAACTATCTTTTCGGTGGATTCTATTTCGATCACAACAAGTGCCTTAACATCGTTAAGGTTGATGCTCTTGAGAAAGAGGATATGTGTGCAGTAATCGAAGCAGAGAAGGTATATTATTATGCGAAGTCATCAGATGAGCATTATCGTGAACTCATCGATGAAAGATTCCCTGCATGCTATGCTTCATTGACTTCAGAATTATTCGAGGCATCAGTTCTTTCACTTGAGCGTCTGCTTCATTCATCAATTGGTCTTTCACAGGGTGTTACCTTCTCAGATCGTTCTGCAGCTGGTGATCCTGAGTCAGCACCTCTTCCTACTACTCAGAAGGTATTTGATGATGACACAATGGTTCTTTCATTCTTCTCAGAGTTGAAGGGTAGAAACATTGCAATCGCACTTCCTGTAAGTGCATATGACTTTATTAATGAGAATCTTCCTGACAAGGTTGTTGCTAATGTAGAGGAAGAGCTTAAGGCTAAGCCTAAGCTTAAGCCCGTTGCTACAAATATTCAGGTTGAGCCCGGTATCGAGTCAAGAGTTACAGCTACTTCTTCTATTGCAGAAGCTAAGGCAACTGTTACTACTTCAGAGGTACCTACTACAAAGCCTATCTTCACAAAGCAGCC
>DCIR01000097.1:5792-39435 GCA_002317155.1 Lachnospiraceae bacterium UBA1721 | reverse complement strand
TACAATTTTTATCATTTTGTAGATACGCTTACAAAACAGCAATTTAGCATCGACACACTTTTTATAAAGGTAGTTTACCAAAAGACATCAAACGCAATATTCATATCAACATTGCCATTGATTCCATCCACTTTACCGGTATCCTTGTACTGCCACATATCATACTCATAAGGGAAGTACAGCCATGTACCATACCATGCATACCACTTGCTGATTCCTTCGAGCTGTTCGAGATCGACATACAGACCGCCCATCTCGGTATTGAAATAAATAACAGGGATATATCCGGCATTCGATACTGTATCGCAGAATGCAAGAATTACATCTGTACGCTCCTCAACAGAAAGCGCATCCATTCTTGTAGTGGTTCCTGCCACTCTCTCAACATCGATAACTATAGGCACATTAGTAGCATAGGGCTGAAGTGTCTCAATAGCCATCTCGGCTTCCTCAACAGCTTCCTCTCTGGTGATTGCCTGGCTGAATACGTACACACCCACATGAACACCATTATCTATTGCACCCTGAAGGTTATCTTCTATCTTGGCATCCTTAACAAGTCGTCCTGTGCCGTAGCCTCTGTAGTATGCTCTCATGATTGCAAACTCTACGCCGTCTGCAGCAACCTTCGACCAGTTGATATTACCCTGATATTCAGATACGTCGATGCCCTTGTGAGAAGTCACATTTCCGTTCGCATCCGTATACTGAAGTTCTCCACTGTCAAGCACAACGATCTGATCCTGAACAAGATTGCTAAGCTTAAGATTATTATTAATCTGCAGGAAGTTATATCTTCCGTTGCTCACCACAATAAAGTGGTCAGGGTATATTTTATTAAATGTCTCAAGCGATGAATTATTATTCATCAGGGTATCTTTGATATAATCAAGCAGGCTGTTTTGTCCGATTGAAAAACCGTTGTTATATGCTCCTTCAACCTCCGCATCTGCCAGCGCTGCAGCATCTTCTTTTGCTGCCAGCATAAGCTGTTTCATCTGCTCTTCGGTATATATCGGTTCCTGACCTTCTTCATAGGTTTTGGCAATCGTTATCTTTCCTTTTGCAAAAAGCACAACGCCCATAATAACTATTAAAAGCAGAATTACAAGCAGGTTAATTCCGACAATCGAAATAACCTTTATTGCACCCTTCTTAACCGACCCTGTTCCTGCAGAAGATGACACCAAATCTTCTTCGGCATCATAATCTTCAGCGTCAAGATCTTCAATCTCAAAATCTTCTAATTCCATTAATAACCTCGTTATACTGGGGATACTAACATTATCCGTTAATCTCTAAAATATACTGCTCACTCTTGGATGCGCGTTCAGTACCGGGGAACAGTGCAATAACCTGTTCATACGCCGCAACAGCCGCCTCGTAATTGCCCTGCATTCTGTAAGCATTAGCAAGACTGTAAAGAGCATCGGCATTGGAATTGTCAAAATACCATGCATCAGAGAGCTTCTCAACAGCGGTATTATAATCACCGCTCTCATATGCTGCAATTCCGTCATTATAGCAATTCAATGCAAATTCAGGACCAAGCACGGTAATCAGTGACTGATACAGAGCCTGGAATCCTATAGACTGAGCCTCTATATCAACATTATCTCTGAGTTCATTCATAAGACCGGCTGTGGTGGCACTATCCTGATGAACAATATAATCACCGGCAATCTCCATCAGCTGGTTATAATCATTAATCACACCGGCATCACCCGAATAGCTGTCAACCAGGTTGCTGAGTGACACATTCTCTTTTTCCAAAGAATCCACTTTGTCCTGCAATTCCTGAATAGTTGAATTCTTACTGTCTATCTGATCTCCGATTTCCTTGATGCTGGCCTGAGACTCACTTGTCACCTGCGCAAGTCTCGCCGGCACTACAAGGAAGTATACTGCTGCCGCACCGATAATCAGACCTATAAGAATATTCACAAAAGTACCGATTCCGGAATTCTTAGGCTCGCGCACATTGGCAGGTTGAATGATAAAATCATTATCTCTCTGAATTCTTACAGCTTCCTTATTCTTGCTCTTACTTACGACCGGCTTACCATCCATCTCATCCGGCTCAAGCATCCTGTCTGTTTCCTTGAGATAAGTAAGTGCAAGAGTATTGTTGTGGTCGATCTTAAGTGCACGGCGCATCTCGCGCTCTGCATTTTCCCAGTTCTCCTCATCCATATATAAAAGACCGAGAAGAACGTGTGCCTTGACCAGCTGAGCATTTTTATTAAGTGCTCCCTTAAGCTGAATCTTGGCAAGATCCTTACTGTTCTGAGTACAGTAATAGTATGCGAGGTTATACTTGTGAATCGACTGTGACATGTCGCCAAGTCCTGATCCGGGTGCCTGAATCTGCTGAATATAATCCGTCGCCATATTTTTATCGGGACGCTGATTCTGGCTGATTACCCACTCGCTTAAGGCTAATCCAACCTCACCTAACTCAAAATAGACCAGTCCCAACAGGTTTCTGGCCTCAATATTATTCTTATTAAATTTTATACTCTGTCTGAGGCTTACCGCAGCCCCTGACAAATCTCTGACATTTGCCTTCTGAAGGCCTTCATTATAAAAATGATTGGAGGCATACATGATTTTTTTGTACATACCGACATCAGTGCCGCAGTTAGTACAATAATCATATTCTGCAAGAAGGCATCCGCAATTAAAACAATACATCTGCTTTCTCCTAGAATTGTTCGGGCTGGCTCTCCGTATCCTTCATCATTCCGACCAGCATATCAGCTGCATCGGTAAGGTCCAATGAAAACACATTATCCTCAACATCCTCAACCTCAAGGCTGGGATGAAACTTTTTCAGCTCTTCTTCAAAATTAATCATGGAACAAAAATCCTTATCAAATCAAATCGCGGTGGCTTCATCCATGAAAGCCTTCTTAATCTCGCCAACAAGATACAGACTGCCCGCTACGTATATTCTCATATCATTATTGTTACCCTTATCAGCAATCATCTGACGCAGTCCCTTTTCAGGATCATCCGCTATTCTGACGTTTACCCCGTCATATTTTGCAAGCGCTTCGCGAAGCTGCGAAATATCTGCTGTTCGTTTCGTATGAAGAGGTGTAATCGTCATCTCTGAAAACGCTTCTGCTTCCACCAGTTCCTCAATCATACTGTAAAAATTCTTATCGGCAACAACACCAAAAAGTAAGCTCCGCTTACTTTTATCTAAACCATCCCTAAGCACAGTCTCCAAAAAAGCTCGGATTCCGTCGGGATTATGTGCTCCATCAATGAACACATTTGGAATAATCTCTTCCATTCTGCCCGCCCAGCGGCACTTTTTCAGCGCGGCGGTCAATGTTTCAGCGTCAATTACATCGCTTAAACCAACTGCTTCTATCGTACAAATTGCGAGCATCGCATTCTCTGTCTGATATGCCGCAACAGTGTCCAAAGAGACACGTACTCCATTATAATATCCATCGCACATAGAAAATGCAACCGTTTCCGACGTATTTTCACACATTAGTAACAGTTTCTCACTGACCGCATATTTATGTACGTTTTCTTCGTTGTTTTTTTCGTTTAAAGAACAATTATTTACCCTGTCAAAAGCTTCTGTGATGGCCTTTGATGCCTCCGGTACATAGTCATTATATACAAGCGGAGCACCCTTTTCGATGATGCCTGCCTTCTGTCCGGCAATCTCATATATGGTTTCGCCCAAATATTCCATATGATCCAAACCAATACGCGTGATGACCGCTGCTTCCTTGTGGTGCACAGAGTTGGTAGCATCCAATAATCCGCCCAGACCTGTCTCAAGCACGCACCATTCTACATTTTTTTCATAGAAATAATGCATAGCCATAAAAAAAAGGAACTCAAAATACGAAGGATGATATCCCTCATCGCTTGCCAATGCTTCCCAATCGAGCATGTTATAGATATGATTAAAGCATTCGAGGAAATCCTCATGACTCATGTTGATTCCGTCTATATTAAATCTCTCACAGATATCAACAAGATGGGGCGATGTAAAAAGTGCCGTGTGAAATCCCGCTTCACGCAATATGCTTGTAAGATACGCGCAGGTAGATCCCTTACCGTTAGTTCCCGCAACATGAATTATTTTCATAGATTTATCGGGACTTCCCATTTTTTCAAGGAACTCCCGTGTAGCCTCTATAGAATGTTTGGTTGTAAATTTCGGAGTATCATTGAGATACTGCTCAGCTTCCTCAAAGCTTGTTATATTGCGACGAATCATTCCGGTATTCTTACACTTTCTATAATGACATTCAAAAAGAGGATAGCAGCAAATCTCACCACCAATCCTCTTTTATAATATAAAATAATTAATTATTTTTTTCAAATACAAAAACGTTAATCTTACTTCTCTGCCAGAGCGATTGTAACATCGCCGATTGTGACATTATAATACAATGTATCAAAATTCTCAGCAGCATAAATGCCTGTATCGATCTCACTAGATACACTTCCGTTTTTCTCGTACTCTTCCAATACTACGGTCTTGTCTTTATCATATCCCGCATAGTATTTTCCGGTAAAGAAAACTGCTCCGTGTCCATGCTCTCCTGAATTAATATTAAATGCAGGAGATACAACCTCAACCGGTGTATCGATTCCTTCGAAGAACTGACCCGCGTCGACTTTTGCTACATCAATCTGATATATAACATCAACTCTGTCAAAGTATACATATACAACATCCTCATCAAGTTCAATTCTGTGGAATGTTTTTATATCAAACTCCTGCTCACTATAGAGTTTCTTAGCATAGCAGTCCAGAGCAAGCCAGTTAGAATAATTAAAAATGTCATCTAAGCTTATTTTCTCTTTGCCGACATATTCATTATTTATCTTGGCTATTTCAAATGTAATCTTATATTCGTTCAACCCATCAAGATTTGCTACATTGAAATCAGCATAGGTTGTTGCATATACTGTTGTATGATCGCATTTTGCCAAAACCTCTTCAACAGTATCATAATTCTCTTCCCCAAACATATTATGTTTAGAATAGATAAAATAAAAATCATCAAACTCAACGCCTAATAATTGAGATACTTTCTTACTCATTTCCTCTGTATAATAGTCTTCCAAATAATTATCCATTACAACATCGGAATCACTGTAATATCTGACGTCAAACTCTTTGCCGTCTTCATCTTTCACCACATAATTATATATTCCGGTATGTTCCTTAGAAACAACTACTCCCATTCCCTCTGTCTCAACTATCTCTTCAGAAGAAATAATTTCAGGAGTAAATCCATACTTTTCATCAATGAATTCCACTACTGCTTTATCATCTTTTTTACCGGAATCTTTTTTATTGCTACTGTCTCTATCGCTTCTGCTGCTTCCGCCCAACAATCCGCAGCCCGCCAATGCAAACGAGAGCATTATACTCGCTGCAAATACAATTCCTCTTTTTTTCATAATCGTTCTCCACCTCATAAATCAATAACAAGGAGCTAACACCTTAGACGGCATTAGCTCCTGTCTGTCACGCTGTTTTCACAGCATCTTATCATAGCTAAAACAATCTTCTAAATAAGGCTATTACTTTTTAAGGCTGCTCAATCTCTCATTTACCTGTTCAAGCATCTGAGTATACTTTTCAAGCTTAGCCTTTTCCTCTGCAACCTTCTCAGCGGGAGCCTTAGAGATAAATCTCTCGTTGTTAAGCATTCCGTTAGAGCGCTTAATCTCTCCCTCAAGTCTAGCCTGCTCCTTGGTAAGACGCTCAATCTCCTGAGCAATATCAACGAGCTCTGCAAAAGGAATATAGAGAACTGCACCGGGGATAACTACTGATACTGCATCATCTGCAATACCTGCCTTATCCTTCTGGCAGTTAACTTCATTAGAGTATGCAAGTGTTCCGAAGAAAAGCTTACCCTCCTCGAAGGTTCTGATTACATCAGCATCCTCACTTACAACGTAGATAGCCGCCTTACGGCTGGGTGCTACGTTCATTCCGGTTCTAAGGTTACGAACGCCTCTTACCGCTTCCTTGATAAGCTCGATATCATGCTCTTCCTTAGCGAAGCTTCTTGCCTCTGAGTACTTAGGCCATGCACTAATCATAATAGATTCTTCTTCATCCTGAATGTTAGTGAAAATCTCTTCAGTGATGAAAGGCATGTAAGGATGAAGGAGCTTAAGTGCATCGATAAGAACAGTCTTAAGCGTCCAAAGAGCTGCATTCTGGCTAGCAGTATCATCGGTGGTGTAGAGACGAGGCTTAACCATCTCGATGTACCAGTCACAGAACTCATCCCAAATGAAGTCATAAACCTTCTGAACTGCGATTCCAAGTTCGAAGTTGTCCATGTTATCAGTAACATCCTTAACAAGGGTATTAAGCTTAGAAAGGATCCACTTATCTACAGGAGCAAGCTCATTTGCTGCAGGCTCATGAACAGTGATTCCGCTCTTCTCAGCAGCCTGATCAATATTCATCATAATGAAACGAGTAGCATTCCATACCTTGTTAGCAAAGTTACGGCTATTCTCAACACGCTCATAATAGAAACGCATATCATTTCCGGGTGCATTACCGGTGATAAGTGTAAGTCTGAGAGCATCTGCACCGTACTGGTCGATAATCTCAAGAGGATCGATACCATTACCGAGAGACTTACTCATCTTACGTCCCTGGCTATCTCTTACGAGACCATGGAAAAGTACTGTATTGAAAGGCTTCTCACCCATCTGCTCGAATCCTGAGAAGATCATTCTGATAACCCAGAAGAAGATAATATCATAGCCGGTTACAAGTACATCTGTAGGATAGAAGTACTTAAGATCCTCAGTCATCTCAGGCCATCCGAGAGTCTCAAAAGGCCAAAGTGCTGAAGAGAACCAGGTATCAAGAGTATCGGGATCCTGTTCAAAATGATTCTTACCACACTTAGGGCAAACTGTAGGAGTTTCCTTAGCAACAACAGTCTCACCACATTCCTGGCAATAGTACGCAGGAATTCTGTGACCCCACCAGAGCTGACGGCTGATACACCAGTCACGGATATTGTCAGTCCAGTTGAAGTATGCCTTATTCATACGCTCAGGAATGAGCTTGATGTCACCATTTCTAACTGCTTCTGCAGCAGGCTTAATAAGCTCATCCATCTTTACGAACCACTGCTCTTTTACAAGGGGCTCGATAGTAGTCTTACAACGATCGTGAGTACCTACGTTATGGCTGTAATCTTCAATCTTAACAAGGAGACCTTCCTCATCAAGCTGAGCTACGATAGCCTTACGTGCCTCATAACGATCCATTCCTTCGAACTTACCACCGTTCTTATTGATGGTAGCATTATCATTCATGATATTGATGATAGGAAGGCTGTGACGCTTACCCACCTCGAAGTCGTTAGGGTCATGTGCAGGAGTAATCTTAACTACACCTGTACCAAACTCTCTGTCAACATAGGTATCCTCAACGATAGGAATAGCCTTGTTAACGATAGGAAGCCATACCTTTCTTCCGTGAAGATGGGTATATCTCTCATCATCGGGATGAATAGCTACAGCAGTATCACCGAGCATAGTCTCGGGACGTGTGGTAGCAAAGGTGAGGAACTCGGTCTTAGAAGGCTCACCGGTAGTCTCATCAATGAGAGGATACTTGATATGCCAAAAATGACCTGCCTGCTCCTCGTACTCAACCTCTGCATCAGAGATAGATGTATTACATACAGGGCACCAGTTGATGATTCTTGATCCCTTGTAGATATATCCTTTTTCATGCATCTTTACAAATACTTCGGTAACTGCCTTGTTGCAGCCCTCATCCATTGTAAAACGCTCGCGATCCCAGTCGCATGAAGAACCAAGCTTTTTAAGCTGCGAAATAATTCTTCCGCCGTATTCCTTTTTCCAATCCCATGCTCTCTCAAGGAAGCCTTCACGTCCAAGATCATTCTTGTCGATTCCTTCTTCCTTAAGCTTCTGAATAATCTTAACCTCTGTAGCAATTGAAGCATGGTCTGTGCCGGGCTGCCAAAGTGCATTGTAACCTTGCATACGCTTCCAACGGATAAGAATATCCTGCATAGTATTGTCAAGCGCATGTCCCATGTGAAGCTGTCCGGTGATATTCGGAGGGGGAATAACGATTGTAAACGGTGTCTTTGAATGATCTACTTCTGCATGGAAGTATTTCTTATCAAGCCAATTCTGATAGATTCTGTCCTCTATGCCCTTGGGGTCATAGGTTTTAGCAAGTTCCTTTGCCATAACGTTCTCCTTTTATATAAATATGTTTCTTTACAAATTCGTATACATGACGACATTCGTATTCCGCTTCGCTTAATACGAATACGTCTTCCCTTTTGTTCGTATACATGACGACATTCGTATTCCGCTTCGCTTAATACGAATGCGTCTTCCCTTTTGTTCGTATACATGACGGCATTCGTATTCCGCTTCGCTCCATACTCATGTCGTTAATCGCAAAATCCATACAGATAATCGCTTCTTCGCAAGCGAAAGCGTTTATCTGTATGCACTTTGCTCATGTATACGAACAAAAATGCCCTTTGCATCCTAAGATGCAAAGGGCGTAATAAACGCGGTACCACCTTTGTTCACAGTCACGGTCAATCAATACTTAACAATCAGCATCTCAAGCATCAACAAACGTTAAACTGCCTCATTAAATCTGTTTCGTAGATCTACGGGATAACTACACAATTGATATGTCATATCAACCTTCATTATTCAGCTCAGAAGCTACCTTCCACAACTCTGCCCCGAGAACCTTTCAGCCGGTGAATTCTCTCTCTGTTGGGGTGTATGCCATGTACTCCTCTTCGTCATAGCCATATGTATTTAATTAATATTTGTGTATTATAGTAAAGCCATCGTACTTTGTCAACCTACAGCCTCAACTATTCTTCTTCCATTTTATGAATATACATTCTGCTCTCGGTGCCGTCATCATCATGAACAGGGCACATATACTCCCAGCCATATTGCTCATAAAACGAAGTATGATTGGTCACAAGGTACAGTGTATTGATTCTTGCTGCCGCCATATCCTTACATATGTAATCAAGCACCTCGCCGGCGAGCCCCTTGTTTCTGTATTCGGGCTCTGTATATACCGCACACACATTAGGAGTAAGATCAGGTCTGTCATGAAAATCATTCTCTATCACACCGGCACCGGCAATAAACTTATCTCCATCAAGCATCGCATACCACTGAGGATAAATCATCTTAGATCTTATAGCGTCATCCATGCTCTCCACATATGCCTCAAGCGGAATTCCCCACTTCTCGTGGAACCATTCAGCCATTTTGCCTTTAAGCTCAGGCCTGTCGGTAACACGTACTATTTCGTAAGCACTCTTTTTCTCACTACCAATTTCATCGTTTGTATCACTAAGACTATCTGCTACATTCTTTATGTTTTCAGGAGTCAGCACTTCTTCGGGAATGTTGATTTTCTTCTGCATCTTTACATGCTTCATTCCTGCCTCGACAAACTCATCAGACACAACTTCATAACCGCATTCAAGATAAAATTCTACTGCAGTGCACTGAGCATCAAAACGTATCTTTTTGATTCCTTTGCCCATGCAATAGCCTTCAAGGAAATCCATCGCATAGCGGCCATAGCCCTGTCTTCTGTATTCTGAGAGCATGCAAAATCTCTGAAGGATAGCCACCACATTATTGTTAAAATGCAGTCTGAAGGTTCCCACCGCCACATTGTCTTCAAACACAAGAAAGTGCTCATATCCACTCCCGGGTCTGTCATATTCATCTATCTCAAGGCTTTCAGGAACATTTTCTTCAATAACAAAACATTGTTTTCTTATCGCAAAACATTTTTCTCTATCTGCATCCGTCATAACGGGAATAATCATTTTCATACTATAAAATTTACCTCTATTTTCAATATCATTCGTTCACTATGTATTAACCTGACGTCACTGCTATCAATTTATCTTTGTCAGCAATTCCCAGCTGGGATCACCAGTAGCATCCCCTACAGCAAAACCATATGTAAAATACGTCAAATTCCATGATTTGCTACCCTTTTGATATACATAACAGTGTAGCAACATAATGTATGTATTCTTGGTTGCTACATTGACATACAGATTACCATTACCGGCCAAAATGAACTGACAATCATACGTATCCGCATATTCATCAAAATCAAATTCAGCAATCTCAGACACCTCATCCGCTGTCACCACCCGCGAGCTATACTGCTTAATATTCAATCCATCAACTGTGTAATAATATGGAATTCTCGCCAAATCCGATGCCTGACCCTGCTCGATCTTATCGTAAAGAGACATACCTGCTTCGTACTGTACTTCGCCACCGTAGAAACTTTTATACCAGACTATCTCGTTATTACCACTAAAATACTTATGGCCGTTCGGGAATAAATCACCTGTAATATTTACATATTTGTCCTCAGATACTGTGACAATTTCCCCGCACGACTTATTTTCATAATAACCATTCAAGGCCAGATACGATTGATTGTCTCCAACTGTCAGCCTCTGTTTTTGAAGTATACTCACTCCTGCCAACTCGCACATCTCTTCGATTGTATTATCATCACTAATAAAGTATGCGTTTCTGATCAGATAATAATGTTGATTAGTATTCTTAAGATAATACATTTCCTCACCAATCTGTAATTCAGATGCAATTCCTGTATTATCAACTACACATACAATTGCTTCATTGATACCATCATTATCCAAATCAAATACCATAGAAATGGCATCCGGTCCCGTCTCCAAAAGTTCAGTGTATGTATTGCTTTCCGTCGTAAACAGAATTGGGCTACTGAATTCATCCCACTGATCATTTTCTAATAAGTCTTTTGCCAATAGATCTTCATCCGGCTGTACATCAACCGGAGGTTCGTACGGTATAGCTTCCGGATCATTCATAGGATCATGCATAGGACATCCAATAAAAGATACCGCACACAACACACACAGCATCAAAACTATTATCTTTTTCATTTGCCTTATCCCTCCCCTGGAAAGCTTATTGAAATATTATGATGTTAGTGTCAATAATGTTATCATATTATAACATATTGCGATAATCACAATACACAACTTTATCACCGAGGGCTTTCGTGGTATTATTTTGTTAGTGACTATATGCGGAGGAAGCTATGATTTTTATTCCTATCTATCTGCTTGCAATTAACCTTGTGGCGTTTACCGCAATGGGGCTGGATAAGCGGAAGGCTGTAAAACATAAATGGCGCATTCCTGAGAAGAGATTATTTTTATATGTGATACTCGGAGGCGGAGTCGGTGGCACACTGGGCATGTCAATGTTCAGACATAAGACCAAACACTGGTACTTCAAGGTATTTTTCCCTCTTATCACAATTCTTGAGTATGCCGCAATTATTTTTGTGGTTATCAAGTTCTATCCCAATATTTTTGCTTAAATTGTGCGTTTATGATTGCCCGCAGTTTACTTCTATACAGAGGATTTTAATATGCATATTGCCGTATGTGACGATAACGTAGCCGACAGAAAACAAACCGAAAGACTGATGAAACGAGAAGCCGACAAATGGATTGCCGACGGTGATACCTTTTACACCGAATCATACGGAAATGCTCAGGCTCTTCTCGGAACTCCGATGGCTTTTGATGCATTCATGATAGACATCTGCCACACCGAAGGATTAACTGCCAAAGATGTTGTTATGCAGCTTCGCGACAAGGGTGTGATAGCTCCGATGATTCTGGTTTGTTCAGACATCAATTATCGTGAACAGGATTTTGAGGAAGGTACTCTTTTCCTCGACAAGCCTCTTCAGCCCGCCAAGATACATGATGTGATGTTAAAGGTAAAAGAATATACTCTTTCCAAGGATCCTCTTATCGAACTTCGCGGTGAAGATACCCTGTACGTGAAAGATGATGAGATTCTGTATGCGGAGCAGGCGGGGTATAATTCAAAAGTTACACTGTCTGATGGTCGTGAGGTGATTGCCCGCACCGATTTGATTAATCTGTTTGAAGACATCAAAGCAGAACACAATTCATTCGTTCTTGTCAGCGCAAAAGCCATGATTAATATTGATTTTGTGACTGATGTTCGCTTTCACAGAGCAACTATGACTGATGGCCGAAAGTTCTCTGTCGGCGGTGATTCACTCAAATATCTTAAGTCATATCGAGCCAACAAATAATGTGAAAATAAATAGGATTACATTTTGGACTTATAAATCAGAAATGCGTGGCAGTTCAAACCGCCACGCATTTTTTACATTTTGTTTTTATATTTATATTCTTACTTTTTAGTTCTTATATTTCCGGTCTTACATTGTCACTATTATGCCACCGTCATTGGCATACATGGTACTGCATCCCCTCATTTCAAGGATTATTACATCTGCATATTCCTGTTTTGCAAGAATCATTTCCTTAACACTCTCAGCTCGTTCAGGCGCATTACACTGTGATATAATCAATACCCTCTTCTCCGGATGCTTCACCTCACTACATATAATATCCACCATCTTGGCAAGAGCCTTCTTGATTCCGATACCCTGTCCCTTTTGTACAATGTTACCCTTGTCACCGGCAAGTATCGGCTTGATATTAAGTGTAGAAGCCACCAATGCTTTTAAGCCTGAAAGACGACCGTTCTTCCTGAGCGTCTCTATATTGTTAAGCACAAAATACGTATGCACATTATCTCTGTAATCTGTAACCTTTTTAACTATCTCCTCAAATGACAGACCTTTTTCTTCAAGCTTCATAATATATAAAGCAAGCTGTGTCTCTCCTACGCTTGCAGATTCCGAATCAAATACATGAATCTGTTTTTTACCGTAGGTTTCCTCGAAAAGTTCCGTCGCAAGAACAGCGCTGTTATAGCTTCCGGATAACTTAGCTGAAAGAGTGATACAATACACATGCTCAGCATCACAATTGTACGCATTCATAAATCTCTCAGGCGATGGGCATGCTGACTTCGGACATGTGGGACACTCTGCAACTCTTCTTATAAAATCAAGTTGGTCGAAGCTGTCATCATCCGATATAGTATAATCTCCTACTGTCAATTCAAGAGGAACTCGCTCAAATCTTGAATCATTGAGTAATTCCTGCGGCAATTCACAACAGCTGTCTACAACAATCTTGTAACTCATCTACTAAAATCCTTATTAATATCCAAACATAGTTTTTTACATCATTGTATGTAGTTTTTAATACTACATCGAAGACATACTATCACATACAGCTATTATAAGTAAACAAGCATTGACAAAATATTATAGAATTTTTACAATTCTATTGTGCTGCGAACAACTAATTTGCAGTATTCTTTGTAAATCATTAACAGTTATTCTAATTCAAGGAGCCATTATGCTCGCCCTTCGTATAGCATCTTCAAAAATATTTATGAGCCAGCTTTTGGCCGGCAATCTCTTTGATCCGTTCCTGCTTATTGAGGGAATGCTCGTTACATCAATCACCTATAATTTTGACGGACATGTTAACCTTGATTTCTATCCGTTAGACGAACGTGATCCTGAGCATCACCCATATGAATATCAGCCATGGTCGGAAACTCAGACCGCCGTATACGAACTGGTCAAGGGAAGCAACACCCCTCTCCTTATGAGATTTATGCTTCAGTTAAAACCGGATAAAGCCACAGCCTCATTAAACAAAGAGTTACCCGATTTTGACTTCAGTCAGGTCAAAGCACTTTTAATCAATATCAAATATGAGGCCGGCACTGTAACCATCACTACCGGTACTTCTTACAAGACCTTTGTACTAGGACACGAAGCAGACCAGCTTTGGGATAAACTGCTCTGCAAATATTTATCGGGCAAGAACATAGAGTATGAGATTTTATAATTAAGATATTTTTATGTGATAAAAAGCAAGCAATTTCTTATTAAAACAAGCAATTTCTAATTACACAAAAGAGCCACCGCGGCTGCCATCAGGCACCTACAGTGGCTCTTATCTTTTAATAACTTATAACTAAATTCACATAAATCTGAATCAGACTTATTATAAATTAATTTTATACTTCAGCGATAATCTCTATCTCGCACTTTACTCCCTTGGGAATATCCTTAACTGCTACACAGCTGCGCGCAGGCTTGCTCACAAAATACTTAGCATATACTGCGTTAAATGCTGCAAAGTCATTGATATCAGCAAGGAAACAGGTAGTCTTAATAACCTTCTCGTATGAGGTTCCTGCTGCCGCAAGAATCTCTCCGATATTTTTGCATACCTGCTCGGTCTGCTCTTCAATAGTCTGTGCCTCTACTGCACCGGTTGCAGGATTAATCGGAATCTGTCCTGAGGCAAAAAGAGTATTTCCACTAACAATTGCCTGTGAATAAGGTCCGATAGCTGCAGGTGCCTTCTCTGTAGAAATAATAGTCATTTTATAGGGT
This sequence comes from Lachnospiraceae bacterium UBA1721, assembly GCA_002317155.1. Classification (GTDB taxonomy): domain Bacteria; phylum Bacillota; class Clostridia; order Lachnospirales; family Lachnospiraceae; genus AC2028. Next base: position 24,983 of record DCIR01000097.1, on the reverse strand, counting down.
CCTCCTCATCAAACTCCGCAGTTATATAATAACCACGATCGTTCTGCTCAATCTTTGTAACAATGCCTTCCTTGGATTTAAGTCTGTATATCAGCGGAATATTGGGAGACATTGCAAGGAATGGATCTTCCGGAGTTCCGATAGAATAGAAATAGTTACTGGGAAGTGTTCCCTCTGTCACTATCACACTCTGTCCCTCGGTCAAATGTCCCGGACGTTCATTCTTAAAAACAATACTTCTCATCTATGCCTCCTGTCGATTAACTCTTCAACAAGTCTGCATCAACAGCCAATCAATCCTGTGCCTGATACTTCTCACTCTGCATACGAATAAGCTCTTCATCAGCAAAGTAGTTAATTCTCATAGCTTCCTTAACCTCAGCCATGGTCTTAGCTGCAGTTTCTCTTGCCTTATCGGTACCCTTCTTGAGAACCTCATATACATAAGGGATATCCTTCTCAAGTTCATGGCGACGCTGACGGATAGGCTCAAGAGTCTCAAAAAGAATCTCGTTAAGGAACTTCTTAACCTTACCATCACCAAGACCACCACGGGTATAGTGAGCCTTAAGCTCATCAAGATTAGCATACTCGGGAAGATATCTCTCAAAATGCGCATCGTTGCAGAATGCATCGAGATATGTAAATACTACATTACCCTCAAGGTGTCCGGGATCTTCAATCTTAAGATGAAGAGGATCTGTAAACATCTTCCTATTAATCTTATTCTTAATATCATCAGCACTGTCTGCAAGATAAATGCAGTTGCCGAGTGACTTACTCATCTTAGCATTTCCATCAATACCGGGAAGTCTCTGACAGCTCTCGTTCTGAGGAATAAGTGCCTCACAATCTACAAGAACCGGCTTATCAGGACAATAGATTGTATTGAACTTCTGAACGATTTCCTTGGTCTGCTCGATCATAGGAAGCTGGTCAACACCAACGGGAACAGTAGTTGCCTTGAAAGCAGTTATATCTGCTGCCTGGCTGATAGGATATGTAAAGAAACCAACAGGGATGCTGGTCTCAAAATTACGAAGCTGAATCTCATTCTTTACAGTAGGATTTCTCTGAAGTCTTGATACAGTAACGAGATTTGCATAAAAGAACGTAAGCTCGGTAAGTTCAGGAATCTGTGACTGAATAAAGATATTGCTCTTAGCGGGATCAAGTCCTGCAGACATGTAATCAAGAGCTACCTCGATAATATTCTGTCTAACCTTCTCAGGATTACTGAAGTTATCGGTAAGAGCCTGAGCATCAGCTATCATAATATAGATATCCTTATACTCTCCCGAATTCTGAAGTTCTACTCTTCTGCGAAGTGAACCTACATAATGTCCTATATGAAGTCTTCCGGTAGGTCTGTCACCGGTAAGAATAATCTTTTCTGCCATCTTCTTCATTCGCGGTAAAATACTGCACCCCGTCGCAGCTCCCGCTTTCCTTTCTTTACAAATAATTTAACATTTTATCATTTATAAACTTATGAATCAATGCATTATTATATCCGCATTAACTCAACATGCAATAAATCCCCGACTATCGATATGTGGTAATCTCTCCGCCGCATATAATTGTGCGTCCGTTTCTACCACTCTCTTTAGTAATATACAATGCCTTATCGGCAAGATTATACAAAGTCTTAAAGTCGGATATTGTTTCATCCATCATAGCGATTCCTATGCTCGCTGTTACAAATACATGACCGGCTTCTTCCTGCATATTTCTGCAAAGAATCAGGTTCAGCTTCTTCGCTATGAGTAAGGCATCATCCGGGCCTTTAATATCATCCATGAAAATCATGAATTCATCGCCGCCCATACGTCCTACTATATCATGACCCTTGAATGTATCATTTAGGGTTCGTCCGGTTTCTTCAATAACCATATCGCCTGCAGAATGACCGAATGTATCGTTCACCGATTTGAAATGGTCCAAATCCACCATAATCATTGCTGCTGCAGACCTATTTTCTGCACATTTTTTAATAGCCTGCGAAATAAGTGTTGTCGCAGTACCCTTGTTATACAATCCGGTAAGTGAATCCTTATCCGCACGCATCTCAAGCTCCTGCTCCTTTTTCTTCTTATCATCGATATTGACTACTCGTCCGACGATTCTTGTGATATATCCATCAACACCGCGCACACTTGTGAGTGTCAAACGATACCAATGACATTTTTTATCATCATCTAAATATTCACTTCTAAATTCTACCGAATCCGTAAGTTTTGACTTCATTGCGGCTGAGAACATCTCTCGCATAAAGCCTCTGTCTTCTTCATGGACGGCTTCAAAATCATGACCACTGACAAAATCTTTGATGACCATCTCGCCGTGGAAGACATCACTATTTTCAAACTTTATATTAAGTACATCTGTACGAACATTATAGTCCAGCAAATGCTCTTTTGCGGATTCAAGAAGAATGCTGTTTCTCTCTGCCTGCAATGCAAGTTCAAGCTCGATTTCTTTTCTGTCTGTAGCGTCGAAGACAACTCCTGCTATAAGCTTGTAGCCATCCATCTTACCGTACAGATTGGCTCTTACCTGAAGCCAGCGTACATTACCGTCGCCTGTTACAGTTCTGAATTCTACCTCAACAGCGCCGTCATCCTTAAGTACATCATCAAGCGCCTGCTCAAATCTTGCCATATCATCAGGAATAATTACCCTCCTGACATCCTTGAGCATTCTGTCGAGTTCTGAATATTTGTAACCAAGCATTCTATACATACCTTCGTTTATATAGAATGGTATCAGTGCCCTTGAATCGTCTATGACGAATACAAATATACCGGATATTATATTGTCTACTATTGGAGCCAGTTGATCTGGTAATAAAGTGGTTTCCATAGCTTCTCCCTTAGCACAACTTAATCATTATACTTGCAAATCTCTCACGTATCTCGCACGAACATCTCGTACAATTATCTATAACAACGTTTACTTACGAATATCTTTTTTATACTTAATCTTCTCGCCGGACTTTCTTCTCTTCAATTCCTTCTCTGCTTCCTTTTCCATCTTACGGAAGCCTCTCTCATCCTGCGTTGCGATTTCAACCATGCGCTGAGTCACGCAATACATATCAGGCAAACGATCCTCCGGCACTATGCCAACACAGTCCTCTATAAGAAGTTCAAGACAACAGCTGAGTGCATCATCAAAGTCCAAAATAGATTTTTCACTGTTTTCCGGATCCGTAACAGGATTTACTCCGGTAAGCATATAGTGAAACAGTTTGCCGAATGCATATACGTCGGAATTCAAGTCAGAATTGCCATCCATCTGCTCCGGCGCGGTAGCTCCGACAGTACCGGTAATCGCCTCATCGTCTTCGTCTAAAAACCTTGCAGAGCCAAGGTCAACAAGCCTTACATCCGCATTGGGTGTTATAATAATATTATCGGCCTTAAGGTCCCTAAAAATAACCGGTCTTTCCTTGGTCTGAAGCCATCCAAGACCATCCGCCACAGACAGTGCCATACGCATTGCCTCAGGCTGGGCAAAGCCCTTTCTTCTGGTTAGCACATCCGAAAGATTTTCTCCCCAAATGTACTCCATCAAAATATAATAGCTTCCATCCTCTTCCCCCGCTTCGATAAATTCAGGGAATAAATCATGGTCGGCATTCTCTAATATATATGCCTCTCGCTCCCATACAGTCTTATTAGTCATAACCTTAAGCGCATAGAAGCTTCCGTCATCTTTGCTCTTTAATCTATATATTTTTCCAAGACCACCCTCAGCCACCAAAACGGGAGCCTCGTACATTTCTTCGAACTTTTTCATTAACAAAATCTCACTCCAACAACTGATTTGCAGCTTATGTCTTCATGCACTGCAATCTCTCGCATAAATTTCTCAAGAGCCTTCTCATCTGTTATGCCACTTATTCCAACAGCAATATTCTCTGCGAAAAATTTATCTCCGGTCATATCCTTATCCGCAAGAACAATCGCTCCCCCGGATTCTATATCAACCATTATTCCGGCATTTCCCGGCTCCATCGGCACAGTTACAGGCTTGCCAAAAAGCTCCTCAACACAATAAATTCCTGCAGTATGTCCACTCTTAAACAAAGCCGCCGAATCCCCGGCCAGTATTATGCAAACATAATCCGTTTCATTTATTCTGTCAGAAAACCCCTTACGTCCCAATCCCTCGATACAAACGTTTATCAGACTGTCAGGACCACTTTTCTTAATCATCGGCACCAATACATTTTGAAACCACTCACCGATTTCAACCGCCAAATCATGCTGCAATTTATCATGCTCAGTAAATACTGTTGCAAGAATAACCTGAGTCTCCTCGTCTTTTTTCTCCTTGCAGATGCATGCTTCCTGAAGCACCAGTGTACCGCCGCCGTCTGCCGTGGCAGAGCCGGTCAAATACTTATTCAAATACATCTTTTTACCTTTCAGACTTTAATAACTTCATACTGCAAATCACAGGAAGAATACATTTCTGATGTCATTAAAGAATACAAGTACAATAAGAATCAGGAAGAATATAACTCCCACAAAATGAACTATAGCTTCCTTATCCGGAGGTATCGGCTTACCTCTTAACATCTCTAAAATAATAAATAACAGTCTTCCGCCATCCAATGCAGGAATAGGCAAAAGGTTGAGTATACCGAGGTTAACCGTAAGCATCAGTGCTATGTTAAGCATATTGACAAATACTGTTGCCGCGCCATATTCCTTGGTGCTTTCATATGTCTCGTTTACCGCATTAGCCATACCTACAGGTCCTGCTATCTCTGTAGTCTTAACCTTACCGCGGATAAGCTTCCACAGACTTCCGTAAGTCATTTTCAGGTTATAGCGCATCTCATACCACGTATACTTAAGATATTCCAGACCGTGTATTTCCTTAAAGGTACTGTTAACGATACCTATGATGTAACGCTGCTCGGTTTCATCATACTGAGGTACTAGTGTAGTGGTATATCTCTCACCGTTTCTCTCATATACGACATCTACATCTCCGCTTACATAGAGTGCATTAAAAAGTATGATATCCTCATAGAGATAAATCTTTTGTCCATTCATGGATATCATTCTGTCTCCGGCCTCAATACCTGCTGCCTGAGCTGCACTGTTATCAAGTATCTCAGTCGCAATCGGATCTCTGATTGCTATATTGCATACCATGATAAATGCGATGATAAAGCCTAGAATCAGGTTAAACAAAGGGCCTGCGATAATGGTTGCAAAACGGCTCCACACAGATGCCTTTAAGAATGATCCTGAATCATCCTTCTCCGGCTTATCTTCCTCCTCAACCACAGCCGCTCTTGCTTCAGCTTTGCTGTTATCATAATCCGCATTTTCTTTAAGACTCTTCTTTTCCGTCCTCTCCTCCATCGAAGCTGCATCCATGCCCTCAAAAACACATGCACCTCCGAGCGGCAACAAACGAATCGAATATGTTGTTTCGTTCTTTTTCCAGTGTATAAGCTTGGGACCAAATCCTATATAGAATTCGAGAACCTTTATTCCGTTAGCCTTAGCTATCAGGAAATGACCAAACTCATGTGAAACTACGATAATACAAAAAATCAACAGGAAAAGTAAAACAGATATTACTTTTGACCAGATTTCCATGATTCATAAACCTCTGTCTCCGCCGCGAGGATTTCCTCAACAGTGGGATTATCTACAACTTTATGTCTATCCATTGCCTTCTCTATAATCTCGTAGATTTCAAGGAAAGCAATCTTTTTATCTAAAAATTCTGCTACAGCAAGCTCATTGGCCGCATTAAAAACAGTAGGCATACTTCCGCCCGCCTTAGCTGCTCTCAGCGCTAAAGGAAGCCCCTTGAACACATCAGTATCAGGCTTTTCAAAAATAAGCTGACCAATATTGAACAAATCCAACTTGGTATTGTTCATAGGGAGTCTGTCCGGATAAAAGAGTGCATACTGAATGGGAAGCTTCATATCCGGAGTACCCATCTGCCCAATCACTGCGCCGTCATCAAATTCCACAGCCGAATGCAGGATACTCTGCGGATGAACCACCACCTGAACGCGTTCAGCCTCTACACCAAACAACCAGCTGGCTTCGAGCACCTCCAGTCCTTTGTTGACAAGAGAAGCCGAATCAACAGTTATCTTTCTGCCCATAGACCAGTTAGGATGCTTGAGTGCATCTTCCACAGTCTTTGTCTTAAGCTGCTCGGTTGTCATTCCTCTGAAAGGACCGCCCGATGCAGTGAGTAAAATCTTATTAATCTTATTATGTCTCTCACCGTTAAGTGACTGGAATATCGCAGAATGCTCACTGTCTACAGGAAGAATTTTGACTCCCTTTTTAGCTGCAAGCGGCATAATGATATGTCCGGCGCATACAAGAGTCTCCTTATTGGCAAGAGCAATATCTTTACCCGCCTCAATAGCTGCTATAGTCGGTCTGATACCAATCATACCCACCACTGCGGTAAGCACAATGTCTGCCTTTTCAAGAACCGATATCTCGAGCAGTCCATCCATTCCGCTCAATACGGTAACCGGCAAATCAGCCACTTTTATCTTAAGCTCTTCAGCTGCTTTTTCCGTCCACATTACCGCATATTCAGGCTTGAATTCTCTGATTTGTTTTTCCATTAAATCAACATTGGTACCGGCTGCCAAAGCTGCCACTGACAATCTGTCACTGTAGTTTCTTACCACATCGAGAGTCTGTGTACCTATAGATCCTGTTGATCCGAGAACAACTATATTCTTAATAGCCATAACGCTTCTTTCTATATCACATATAGCAAACAAGCCACAGAATACTCAGCCTCTTCTCCGCCTGATTCTGTGACTGTTGTATATAGATTTTCCTTACCAAATATTTATCAATACCAAAGACAGCGCATATACCGCTACAGCACATACCAATGTACTGTCAAAACGGTCCATAATTCCGCCATGTCCAGGTATGAGTTTTGAATAATCCTTAAATCCCTTATTTCTCTTAATGCCGGAAGCCACAAGGTCGCCTGCCATTCCCATGAATGCACCAACCATGCAGACAATTGCGGTAAAGATAAACAAATATTTCTCACCTGTAATCTTGCATACATAGAAATAACCGTATGTCGCACCAAGAATACCGGCAGAGAGGACTCCACCTATGCATCCTGCCAACGATTTATTGGGACTAAGCTTCGGGAATACCTTTTTCTTACCATATGCTCTTCCGAACAGATATGCAAAAGTATCACATCCCCATGAGCTGATAAGAATAAGCCAAATCAACCATTTACCGTGCTCACCGAACTCTCTTGTCATATAGATGAATGAGAGGAATACGGGACAATAAATAATCGAAAAGATAAGATTAGCAATTCTGTCAATAGGAACCTTCGGGAAGTGAAACACATACGCAAAAAGGATTCCGACAATGAATGCAATGAGAATCGCATACAAATATGCCGCATCATTAAGGAACACCATTGCAGCATAGTAAAGGACAATACTTATGACCGCAATAACATCCATACTGTCGAATCTTTTCTTATTCGGCAGCGGAGCTCTCTCTGCTCCCGGTAATGCATTGGGATTAGCCATAGCCTTACTAAGCTCCCAATAACCGATGATAGAGATTATAAGTAACGCTACTGCCAACGGATATCCGCCCAGGAAAAAGAATACCAATATTGTTAAAATTAAAAATACAGAACTTATTGTTCTTGTTCCAAACATCTAACCCTCCACAAGCCCGCCATAGCGTCTCTCACGTCCGTTAAAGGCGTCAATTGCTTTTTCGAGCTCTGCTTTATTAAAATCAGGCCATGCCACAGGAGTAAAATAGAACTCTGTATATGCCAGCTGCCATAGAAGGAAATTAGATATTCTCTGGTCTCCACATGTTCTGATAAGAAGATCCGGATCAGGCATTCCACCTGTATCCAATGAATCCGATATCATCTGCTCGGTAATATCTTCGGGCTTGATCTCACCAATAGCAACTCTTTTTGCAACATCAGTAATTCCACGGCGAATCTCATCACGTCCACCATAATTGATGGCAATCTGAAAATGCAGTCCGGTATTATTGGCAGTCTCTTTTTCAAGATTATCAATGCTCGCCAAAAGCTCAGCAGAAAGCTTTGATTTGTCTCCGATCACCTTGATGCATACATTGTTCTTGGCAGCTTTTCTCAAGCTTCCGTTCATGTATGTCTTAAGAAGTCCCATAAGCGCAGTAACTTCTTCTGCCGGTCTGCTCCAGTTCTCAGTGGAAAAAGCATATACGGTAAAATATTTAATTCCCAAATCGTCAACCACATAGAGCATATCCTCGACAACCTTAGCTCCCTGAATATGTCCTGCGGTACGGGGAAGTCCCTTCGACTTGGCCCATCTTCCGTTACCATCTAGAATAATGGCAACATGTTGCGGAATCTTTCTTTCTTCTCCCACTGTAAGTCCCTCAATTCTGAAAATATATCTGAAAAAGATCTAAAAATTATACGGTCATAAGTTCCTTGGTCTTAGCTTCTACAAGAGCGTCAATATCCTTAACGTACTTGTCTGTAAGCTTCTGAAGCTCATCCTCAAGGCCCTTAATCTCATCCTCTGAAACCTCAGTCTTAGCAAGCTTCTTGAATGAATCATTACCGTCACGACGTACGTTTCTTACTGCAACCTTGCAGTCCTCGGCCTTCTTCTTAACATCCTTAACGAGCTCCTTACGACGCTCCTCAGTAAGTTCAGGGAAAACAAGTCTGATAACAGAACCATCATTGGTAGGATTGATTCCGATATCTGAAGTCATGATAGCTTTCTCGATTTCCTTAAGAAGGCTCTTCTCCCAAGGTGCGATCTGAATAATACGAGCTTCAGGAACGTTAACATTTGCAACACTCTGGATAGGTGAAGGTGTTCCGTAATAATCTACACGAAGCTTATCAAGTACATGAGGATTAGCTCTTCCTGCACGAATTGCTGCATAATCAGCCTCAAGGTGCTCAATAGCCTTAGTCATTTTCTCGTCATAAATCTCTAATCTTGCGTCCATTTTAGTAAACTCCTTATATCATTTGTTATTTATTAATTTTGCGATGCCTCAAAAGCATCTCATCTGAATAATCGTACTTATACTGTAACCTTGGTTCCGTTGAACTTACCCTGCATAGTGTTGACAATGCTGTTCTCTTCATTGAGATCAAATACCCACATTGCCTTCTTGTTATCTCTTGCAAGGATTGATGCTGTCATATCCACAACCTGAAGATTCTTAGCGATTACCTCGTCAATAGTAATCTCATCGTACTTCTTGGCATCAGGATTCTTAGCAGGATCTGAATCATATACACCGTCGATAGACTTAGCAAGAAGGATAACATCAGCCTCAACCTCGATAGCTCTGAGTACAACACCGGTATCGGTTGAGAAATAAGGATGTCCTGTTCCGCCTGCAAAGAATACAACTTGTCCGTGTGCAAAATATTTATTGGCTCTGTCCTTAGAGAAAAGCTTAGTAAAAGAACCGCACTCAAAAGGAGTAAGTACGTTGGTACTCATACCAACACTTCTGAAAATCTCAGAAACGTAGATGCAGTTCATTACTGTTGCGAGCATTCCGATCTGATCTGCCTTGGTACGGTCGATATTCTCGCTTGAACGTCCGCGCCAGAAATTACCGCCGCCGGTAACAATACCTACCTCTATTCCATCATCAACAAGTTTTTTAACCTGAAGAGCAACCTTACGAACTGTCTCCTCATCAAATCCCATCTTATTGGGACCGGCAAGAGCTTCTCCGCTAAGTTTTAACAAAATACGCATTTCATTATTTCCTTTCTTCCCTTGAATATAGTCTGAATTTAATTTATATGCTGTACCAGTTCAGTCGATGTGGTAATAGGCAAAATAGCCGTATCCTCCATCGCAAATATTTTTTCAATTATCGTCGGCAGTGCCTCAACCGTGGTTCCCTTGGTCGCTGTATCATGTAACAAAACAACCGACGTAGCCCTGGTCTCAATATCCGCTGTAGAATTGTAAATCAAATCCTCAACAGGTACTCCGTTGGTATTGGCATCACCCGACATAACATTCCAGTCAAAATAGATGATTCCTATGGACTTCAAATACTCAGTGCATATATGTAAATCAACCTTGCTGACCGTATTGGAGCTTCCGCCGGGGAATCTGTAGAACAAAGGCTCTACTCCTGTAGCATCGGTCAACAGTGTATATATCTTCTCAAAATCTTTTACAAAAGCATCCTTACTGCGATATATCTCCGAATACTTATGTGAATATGAATGCATTCCCAGAGTATGTCCGCGGTCCACGATTTCTTTGTACAGTCTGAGAGATTCGTCGTCTTCTTTGCCAATCACAAAAAATGTCGCTTTAACATTGTATTCATCAAGAATATCAAGTATCTGCTCAGTGTATTCGCTCGGTCCGTCATCAAAGGTAAGATATACCTTGTGTGCTGCCTTCTCAGGATCAAACTGTGCCGCAAGCTCTTCGGCTGCGATCTCAGCAAGCCTTATCTCACGATCTTCATAAAAGGTCCCCCAGCTGTCTACCACAGCCGAAGTCTGCGCATCTACCAATCTGCTGTCACGCTTGGAATCCTCTGTCATTTCAAGCGTAATAATAGCCATCTGCCCTTCTAAATCATACAGCCTTTTTTGCATCTGATATTGTCTGAAGAAGAGAATAATGCACGCAGTTATAGCAAAGATAGACAGTATTATCGGTACTATCTGTATATCATTTCTTATTCTGCTTTCTCGCTGATTTGAGCGTTCTCCTTCATTTTTGGGCATAGTACTGCTATCCTTCCATACTTATTCAACAGTATACCATATCAGTGAAAAAGCACAAAGCACTTTTTATGCCCCAAAATAGCCTTCAATGCCCTATATTTAGGCTAAATCCTTGCTTTTTCTTGCAGTCTTAAGGCTCATGTACTATAATGTGAGACGATTTTAATGGACATAGATATTCCTATGCTTTATCAGTAAAGCACTCGAGTGTATATATCCAAACAGAAAGAGGATGAAAAAATGAGTTTCGAATTCATAAAAAAGCTTCCTACTCCCGATGAAATCCGTGAACAGTATCCTATTCCCGCATCGGTTGCAGAAGCAAAGAGAGAAAGAGATGCTGAGATCCGTGAAGTACTGACCGGAAGCAGCAACAAGTTTTTAGTAATTATCGGTCCCTGTTCAGCCGATAACGAAGATTCTGTATGTGACTACATCAACAGGCTTTCAAGAGTAAATGAACAGGTTAAGGATAAGCTTATTCTTATCCCCAGAATTTATACCAACAAGCCCAGAACCACCGGTGAAGGCTACAAGGGAATGGTTCACCAGCCTAATCCTGAGAAGGGTACAGATTTCCTTGCCGGACTTCTTGCTATCCGTCATATGCACATCCGTGCAGCTGTCGAAAGCGGTCTTACAGCAGCAGATGAAATGCTTTATCCCGAGAACTGGGGTTATCTTTCAGATCTGCTCTCATACGTAGCAGTAGGAGCTCGTTCTGTTGAGGACCAGCAGCACAGACTTACCGTAAGCGGATTTGACGTTCCTGCAGGTATGAAGAATCCTACCTCAGGCGATTTCTCAGTTATGATGAATTCAGTATATGCTGCACAGCATCCCCACTCATTCATCTACAGAGGCTGGGAAGTTAACACCACCGGAAATGAACTTGCTCATACAATCCTTCGTGGTGCTACCAACAAGCACGGCAACAATACTCCCAACTATCATTACGAAGATATCGTTCGCCTGATTGAAATGTATGACAAGATGGATCTTAAGAATCCTGCATGCGTTATCGACGCTAACCACTCTAACTCAAACAAGAAGTTCGAGCAGCAGATCCGTATCGTTAAGGAGATCATGCACAACCGCAAAATTAACCCTGATATTCACAATCTTGTTAAGGGCGTAATGATTGAGAGCTACATCGAGGAAGGTTGCCAGAAGGTAGGCGGCGGTGTATATGGTAAATCAATCACCGATCCTTGCCTTGGATGGGAAGATTCAGAGAAGCTTATCTACAATATCGCTGATACAATCTAAGATAATTATGAAACAGAAAACCGCTAAAGCAATTAATCTTAATTACTTTAGCGGTTTATTTTTTAACTTCTACTACTTATCCTCTCGGATGAGCTGCATTATAAGTACTGCGAAGATCATTCTGTCCCATCTGCGCGTATACCTGGGTGGTATATACATCTGAATGTCCAAGCATCTCTGATACGCTATGGATGTCTGCACCGTTGGCAACAAGATGGGCAGCAAATGAATGTCTCAAGGTATGAGGAGTAATCTCCATTTCAATACCGGCCTTTTTACCGTATGCCTTTATAAGCTTCCAAAAGCCCTGACGGCTCATAGGCTCTCCAAGACAACTCGGAAAAAGAATATCTGTCTCATTACCCTTGAGCATCTGAAGACGACCTTCCTTAAGATAAACCATCAACGCCTCACGTGTCTTAGCTCCGAAAGGAATGGTACGGTTCTTACAGCTTATCATATTGGTCTTCAAGTCAACATCCTCTACCTTAAGTCCGATAAGCTCTGAAACTCTGATACCTGTCGCATACAGTACTTCAAGCATAGCCTTATCACGGATTCCCTTAGAGTCAGTGCACTTAGGCTGATTTAATAATCTGCGAACCTCTTCCTCAGTCAAAATCTCAGGAGCCTTCTTTTCAATCTTAGGAGCCTGAAGACACTCAGACACATCCTCTTCTACCATATGCTCAGTATAGAGATAATGGAAAAATGCATGAATCGATGCAACATTTCTGGAAATAGTAGCTGCCTTAAAATCTCCTGCCTCAAGATAAACAATATAAGACTTAAGGTTAGCTGCAGATACCTGGCTTACATCATGGATAGCGAGACCCTTACAATATTCATTTAGTTTAACAAGATCACGCTTATAGGATAAACGGGTATTCTCTGACATCTTTTTTTCATCTTCAAGATAACAGATAAATGAATTAAGTTCTTTATTCATTTCCCTTCTCCCCCTTCCATAACATATGCCTGCAAAAATGACACTTGTGCCACTAAAATACAGTATTCACAAAAGCCTTTCCTACAAGGCAAAGCCTATTATAATAAGGCTTTTTTTTATTTGCAAGGTGGCAAATTTGCCTATAAAACAAGCCATTTTTCTACTTATTTTCTACCATCACAAGATAACGGATTAGAGAAATAAAACAAACCCAAGATATTGTCTAAACATATGTTTGAGGCAATAAAATTGGGCTCATAATTTTTTTAATATTTTTTCAAAAATATACAAAGAATATACAAAAAAACTGAAAAACTGCGAAAAAATAGGGCGAGTCACAAAACTCGCCCCAATAATCATTATTAATCTTAGTATCGATTTTACTCTGCAAGAAGCTTCTCAACAGTTACAAGCTTAACACAAAGTACAAAAAGGTCTGTAGCCTGAGCCATCTCTTCGGGTGAAGGGAATGAAGGAGCAATACGGATATTGCTGTCTTCAGGATCGATTCCGTAAGGATAAGTAGCACCTGCACCTGTAAGAACAACGCCTGCTTCCTTACACTTTGCAACTACTGCCTTAGCACATCCGGGAAGAGTCCAGAATGAAATGAAATAACCACCCTTAGGATTGGTCCATCTTCCGATACCGGTTTCACCGAGTTCCTTCTCAAGTACATCAAGAACTGCAAGGAACTTAGGACGCATTGAATCAGCATGCTTCATCATATGTGCATTTACACCATTGATATCCTTGAAGAAACGTACATGTCTAAGCTGGTTAACCTTATCGTAACCGATGGTCTGTACAGTCATAGACTTCTTAATCCAATCAAGGTTAGCCTGAGAAGATGCTACTGCAGAAATACCGCCACCTGCGAAGGTAACCTTTGAAGTAGATGCAAACTCATATACCATATCAGGGTTGCCAGCCTTGGCACACTCATCAAGAATATTGAGAATCTTATCCTGCTTATCAGCTTCAGCATAAAGATGATGGATGCAATATGCATTATCCCAGAAAATACGGAAATCCTTTGCAGCGGGCTTAAGTGCAGCAAATCTCTTAACAGTCTCATCAGAGTAGCTGGTTCCGAGCGGGTTAGAATACATGGGAACACACCAAATACCCTTAACAGCTGCATCATTGTTAACATACTGCTCTACCATATCCATATCAGGACCATTGTCGGTCATAGGAACAGTAATCATTTCTACACCGAAATGCTCGGTAATGCGAAAATGTCTGTCATATCCGGGTGCGGGGCAAAGGAACTTTACCTTATCAAGCTTGCACCAGGGAGTCTCACCCATTACTCCGTGAGTAAATGAACGAGCAACAGTATCGTACATAATGTTGAGGCTTGCATTACCACATACAATTACAGACTCAGGAGTGGTGCTCATGATATCAGCCATAAGCTTTCTAGCCTCAGGAATACCCTCAAGCACACCGTAATTTCTTGTATCAAAACCATTTTCAGCCTTCATGCAATCTGCAGAAGTAAGGCAATCAAGAAATCCTGCAGCGAGATCAAGCTGTGCAGGGCTGGGCTTTCCTCTTGACATATCAAGCTTAAGTCCCTTCCCCTTTGCATCCTCGTAAGCAGCTTCAAGCTCACTCTTAAGTGCAAGTAGTTCTTCACGGGTCATTTCCTTATAGGTTTTCATGGCAGGTCTCCTTGTCAAAAAATCTAATAATTTGTTACTAAAATCATTCGCGGGATAATTGTATACAATCATACAAATATACAGCATGACTATTCTACAACATGACCGCATAAGCATACAATAGTTAATATGAGATTATTTTCAAAAAAATAGCTACTATTATAGGTATTTTTTCACAATGGATTGCTCTTGATATTACACATAAAAAAGCCATCGCTCTTTCGAACGATGGCTTTAATCATTTTTGTTAGTAGAAACCGGTTATGTTTATTTAGCGTAATCTGTTACGCGACTTTCACGGATTACATTTACCTTAATCTGTCCGGGATACTTCATCTCAGCCTCAATCTGCTTTGAAATATCATGTGCGAGCAGAACCATATCGGTATCTGAAATCTGTTCAGGGACAACCATAACACGAACTTCGCGGCCTGCCTGAATAGCAAAAGATTTCTCTACGCCCTTGAAATTGTTGGAAATATCTTCCAGCTGCTTTAAGCGGCTGGTATAAATCTCGAGAGTCTCACGACGAGCTCCCGGTCTTGCGGCAGAAATAGTATCTGCTGCCTGAACGATGCAAGCAATGAGTGAAGTTGCTTCAACATCTCCATGGTGAGATTCGATTGCGTTAATAACAATCGCGCTCTCCTTATA
Source organism: Lachnospiraceae bacterium UBA1721 (assembly GCA_002317155.1). Lineage (GTDB taxonomy): Bacteria > Bacillota > Clostridia > Lachnospirales > Lachnospiraceae > AC2028. Next base: position 9,641 of record DCIR01000097.1, on the reverse strand, counting down.
CTTACGTGCCAAATCAGCACCAAGCTGAACATGTGAGCCTTCCATCTCATGGTCAACAGCCTTACCGATATCATGCAGAAGTCCTGCACGCTTAGCAAGTCTGGTATCAAGTCCAAGTTCTGAAGCAAGAAGGCCTGACAGATGTGCAACCTCGATAGAATGCTTAAGAGCATTCTGGCCATAGCTTGTACGATACTTCATACGGCCAAGGAGTCTGACAAGTTCAGGATGAAGGCCATGTACGCCAACCTCAAGAACTGCTGCTTCACCTTCTTCTTTGATAGTCTGATCAACTTCCTTCTGAGCCTTCTCAACCATCTCCTCAATTCTGGCGGGATGGATACGGCCATCTACGATCAGCTTCTCAAGTGCGATTCTAGCCACCTCACGGCGGACAGGATCAAATGCAGAAAGTACGACTGCTTCTGGAGTATCATCAACAATAAGCTCTACGCCGGTCATTGTCTCAAGAGTTCTGATATTACGTCCCTCTCTACCAATAATACGTCCCTTCATTTCGTCGTTAGGAAGCTGAACAACTGAAATAGTTGTCTCAGAAACGTGATCTGCTGCACATCTCTGAATAGCGGTTACGACATATTCCTTAGCCTTCTTATCCGCTTCTTCCTTAGCTCTGTTCTCCATTTCCTTGATCATCAGAGCTTCTTCATGTCTAACTTCATCTTCAACAATTTTAAGTAAGTACTCTTTTGCCTGTTCAGAGGTTAATCCGGAAATTCTTTCCAGTTCCTGTACTCTTTGCTCATTCAGCTTAGAAATCTCTTCCTTCATCTTGTTAAGGTTATCTTCTCTGGCTGAAATGCTCTGTTCGCGTCTCTCCAACGCGTCAGTCTTCTTGTCGATCGCTTCTTCCTTCTGCTGGATTCTGTGTTCGCTTCTCTGAACTTCAGCGCGACGTTCTTTTACTTCGCGATCAGTCTCATTCTTAATGCGAATAGATTCTTCCTTCGCCTTAATAGAAGCTTCCCTTTTCTCCGACTCAGCAGCTTTAACAGCTTCATCAATGATCTCTCTGGCTTTGTCCTCAGCATTACCGATTGTATTGGTAGCCGACTTTTTGAGGTAGTTGGACGTAATCAATACTGCAATAACAGCAGTGACGATTATAACACCAGCGATGATCCCGATGAAAGCGCCAATACTTAGCGTCATACAGGAGCACCTCCTTATAGAATTTTCATAGTACAACAGATATATTCTATATGCTCAAATACCTTATGTCAAGGCAAAGTTACCCCCATATATAGTGAACATATCCAAATCAATCGAATAAATCGTGTGCATTCATAGCACTTCTGATTACAGATGACGAAAAACCTTTACGTGCAAGAAACGAATATTGTTTGGCGAAATCCTTGTTTCTTTCGTCAGCACTGTTGTATTCTTTCTCAGGATCAAATCCCCTTTTTTTGAGTAATTGTCTGGCCATTGTCAGTTCGTCCTGCTCAAACCCATACTCTTCACATCCGGCAAAAGCATCATTGATTACATCCTTGGAAATACCTTTTCTCATCAAATCCTGCACCAGCCTCTGATGGCTTTTGTCACTGATATGAATACGGATATATTCTTCACACAATCTTCTATCGTCGGTATAGCCGTAAGACGCAACATACTCAAGTGCATCCTCTATAATATTCGCAGGATACTCACCCTCCGCAAGCTTATTCTTGAGCTGATTGACTGAATATGTGTGTGACTTCAGTAAATTCATCGCTCTGAGCTTAGCTCTCTTAGGCAAAACAGTATTAACTATTTCATTATATGAACTATCATTGAGTTCCTTGCCTTCTTCGACCTTAAACGTACGAAGTTCGCCTTTGTACAATACAAAGGCGAACTCCCCATCAAGCCATATACGGCTACGTTTTTTATCGAGTGGCTGAACACTGGTTACAACCATATTAACCCTCGTAATAAATCATTATTGTCTCTAATAAAACTATTACTCTTACTATTGCGCTTCGTCTTACTATTACTATTCCTATTACTTTTACTCTTCGTCTGCAGATACTGCAGTATCTGCACCGGCACCTGTCAAATCAAGTCCATAGTATTCACGCACCTTCTGTTCAATCTCTGCACGTACTGCATCATTATCTTTAAGATAAGCCTTGGCATTCTCGCGGCCCTGTCCAATCTTTTCTCCAAGATATGCATACCACGCTCCCGACTTAACTACGATATTCGCATCTGTAGCCTTGTCAAGAATATCTCCACAAGATGAAATACCTTCACCAAACATGATATCGAACTCAGCCTCCTTGAAGGGAGGTGCCACCTTATTCTTAACAACCTTTACGCGGGTACGGTTACCAATAACCTCTCCACCCTGCTTAATAGATTCAATACGACGAACATCAAGTCTGACTGATGAATAGAACTTAAGTGCTCTACCACCGGTAGTAGTCTCAGGATTACCAAACATAACACCAACCTTCTCACGAAGCTGGTTAATAAATACAACAACACAGTTTGATTTGCTGATAATAGCAGTAAGCTTTCTGAGAGCCTGGCTCATAAGTCTTGCCTGAAGACCTACATGTGAATCTCCCATGTCTCCATCGATCTCGGCCTTGGGTACAAGTGCTGCTACAGAGTCTACTACAACAATATCAATAGCACCTGAGCGAACCATTGTCTCAGCAATCTCAAGTGCCTGTTCACCGTTATCAGGCTGTGAAATATAAAGATTATCAATATCTACACCAATATTCTTAGCATATACGGGATCAAGCGCATGCTCAGCATCAATGAAACCTGCAATACCGCCTCTCTTCTGAACTTCTGCTATCATATGAAGAGTAACTGTAGTCTTACCTGATGATTCAGGTCCATAGATTTCTACAATACGTCCCTTGGGAATACCACCAAGTCCAAGTGCTATATCAAGGCTGATTGATCCGGTGGGAATAGTCTCAACGCTCATCTGCGCCTTGGGATCACCGAGTCTCATTACGGTTCCCTTACCATACTGTTTTTCGATCTGGCTGAGGGCAGCCTCAAGCGCTTTCTTCTTCTCATCAATTTCCATTATTAATTCTCCTTCTTTGAGAACAAATGTTCACTTTCATGTTTTTAAGATTAAAACATTTGTTCGATTTTGTCAAATAAAATTTCAAAATAATACATCTGAATATTATTTTTCTGTACTGCTTTATACAATAATCATAATATCACAAATTAAGAGACTTTTATCTCCCTCATTGTGCATTCTTTTTCTATTTTTATTAATTAATCACTGGAAAACACGAACGAAATGTTCATAATAGAATCAGCTCTGTCTGATTTAACTACTTTATCATTGAATATATACTTATGCAATAATATTTTGATAATCTCACCTAAGTATCATATAATTCTATTTATGGAAAATTCAGCAAACATTTTATCAATTGAACACTTAACAAAATCATTTACAGGTAGACCTGTATTCAACGACACCTCATTTTACCTGCACGAGGGTGAAAAGGTCGGAGTCATCGGTATAAACGGAACAGGTAAATCTACCCTTCTTAAAATAATAGCTCACATCGAGGAACCCGACGAAGGCACACTTACACTCGGAAGCAACCTGGTGGTCCGCTACCTTCCTCAGAATCCTGAGTTTCTTCCGGATGAGACAATGCTTGAGGGAGTTCTCAGAATGGCTACCTCATGGGGTAATAACGGTACTCACTCAAATGATTCGGCATACAGCGATTACGCTCTGGAAAGTGATGCGAAGACCTTGATGACCAAACTCGGGCTCACCGATTTTAACAAAAAGTGTGGTGAATTATCCGGTGGTCAGAGAAAAAGACTCGCTCTCGTAGGCACCATCATTGC
>DCIR01000097.1:0-5711 GCA_002317155.1 Lachnospiraceae bacterium UBA1721 | reverse complement strand
GAGGAAAAGCTGCGCAATTACAGAGGAACTTTAGTACTCATCACGCATGACAGATATTTCCTCGACAGTGTGTGTAACAGAATCGTTGAACTTGATAAGGGAAAACTCTACTCATATCAGGGCGGTTATTCGAAATTCCTCGAACTCAAGGTAGAGCGCGAAGAATATATGTTGGCCGCAGAACGTAAGCGCCAGTCAATACTGAGAAAAGACCTGGCCTGGATTCAGCGTGGTGCACGTGCAAGATCAACCAAGCAAAAAGCACACATACAGCGTTATGAAGCATTAAGAGACATGGATGCTCCTGTATTTGACTCTCATGTCGAAATGAGCTCAGTCACAACCAGAATGGGAAAAACCACAGTAGAACTTCTTGATTTGTCAAAAAGCTATGGTGATTTGTGTCTGATTGATAATTTCACCTACAGATTCCTAAAAAATGACCGTATCGGCTTCATCGGTCCTAACGGTTCCGGTAAAACCACGCTCATGAAAATGATAGTCGGCGAAATACTTCCCGACAGCGGCGAGATCGTAATAGGTCAGACTGTTAAGCTTGGTTACTATACTCAGGAGATAGCCAACGATCCTTCAGCCGGCATAGCCTATATGGATCCCAAGCTCAGAGTTATTGACTACATAAAGAACACTGCTGAGAACGTCATGACTACAGACGGTATGGTATCAGCCTCAAATATGCTTGAACGTTTTCTATTCACAGCTGAGCAGCAGTACAGCCCCATATCCAAGCTTTCAGGTGGTGAAAAAAGACGACTCAATCTCCTTCGCGTTTTGATGGAAGCTCCAAATGTACTCATTTTGGATGAGCCTACCAATGATTTGGATATTGCAACCCTTCAGATTTTGGAGGATTATCTTGATAGTTTTCAGGGCATAGTCATCACAGTATCGCATGACCGTTATTTCCTGGACCGTGTAGTCAGACGAATATTTGCGTTCACCGGTAACGGCCGGTTAAGGCAGCATGAAGGCGGATACACCGATTACGAAAACCGACTTCGTGAAGAAGGCATATTACCCGGAGGTATCGTCAATAGCAAATCTTCAACCGCATCCGGTGCAGATTCATCTGCCGAAACAAAAAATGCCACACTTACAAGCAAGGATTCATCGGTAGAAGCTTCCAATACCAAGAGTTCGATGCAGACCTGGAAGCAAAACAAAACCGAAAAGCTTAAATTCACCTATAAAGAACAACGTGAATACGAGACGATTGAGGAAGACATTGCTCTTATAGAAGAAAAAATCGCTGCCCTTGATACAGAGATGGCTCAGAATGTCACCAACTCTCTTAAGCTTACCGAATTAAGTGCAGAACAGGAAAAACTCAATGCCCAACTTGAAGAAAAGATGGAGCGTTGGGAATATTTAATGGACCTGGCAGAGAAAATCGAAGCCCAAAATTCTGTTAAGTAGATATATTTAAAAGAATCTCACAGAGCGTTTTGTTTAACAGGAAAGTTATTTCCTATCACACAAAAATACAAAGGCGACCTCATATGCCCAGCATGCGAGGTCGCCTTTAATGATTCAGTATAAATTTCAAAATAATTAGAAATTGTCCTTCTTAACCTCGAAATATGCCTGAGGATGATTACATACAGGGCACACTTCAGGTGCTTCAAGGCCTACTACAACATGTCCGCAGTTACGGCACTCCCACATAGTAACACCGCTCTTCTTAAACACTTCCATTGCCTCTATATTCTTAAGGAGTGCACGATATCTTTCCTCGTGAGCTTTCTCAATAGCTGCTACACCTCTAAACTGTGCTGCCAGCTCCATAAAGCCTTCCTCTTCAGCATCCTTTGCCATTCTCTCATACATATCAGTCCACTCAGCATTCTCACCTTCTGCTGCATGAAGCAGATTGGTAGGAGTATCTCCGATCTCACCAAGAGCCTTAAACCAAAGCTTAGCATGTTCCTTCTCATTATCTGCAGTCTGTAAAAATAAAGCTGCAATCTGCTCATAGCCTGCTTTCTTTGCTACAGAAGCAAAATAAGTATACTTATTTCTGGCCTGAGATTCTCCGGCGAATGCTTCCCACAAATTCTTCTCTGTCTTGGTTCCAATGTACTTATTTGTCATAATCAATTTACCTCGCTTATTATTTTTTTAGCAAATTTGCTTAGATTTTCCACCCAGCCATTTGCTTAAATTTTTGCCTAATCATTTTCGTAGTATTCTGCTTATACAGATAACATTTCAGCTTTAACGCTCTCCGGTACTAATCCTCCACCGGTCGCCCACACAATATGACTCGCTCCGGCCATTTTATCTTCCAAACCTCGCTCAGCAATATACTCTTCAAATTGCCCGTTCCCCTGCAACATAAGTGCATGTATTCCGGCGCAGGCAGAAGGTTCAAGGAACACACCTTCACTATCATGCATAAGCTTCATATACTCGATCAACTTAGATTCACTAACCGTATAGCTTCCGCTTACCAATGTATCCATCACATCGCATACAAGTGATGACGGACGTCCTACCGCAAGTCCATCTGCGATTGTAGATCCATCCAAACCAATATCATATACGGAAATATCACTTTTTCTTTCGCTGGCCATTCCCAGTGTAAAGCATGGCGCACCTACCGGCTCTGCAAAAAAGCAATGTACATAATCTCCGAATATCTGCTTAAGCCCATAAGTAATTCCCCCCGGTGCTCCACCGACTCCGCAGGGCAAGTACACAAATAAAGGATGCATCTCATCTACCGCAATACCGGCCTTGAATAACTGAACCTTTAATCTCAATGCCGCGGTAGAATATCCCATAAATAATTCTTCCGAATTCTCATCATCTATAAAATAGCTGTCGGGATCCTGTGCTGACAGTTTGCGTCCCTCTTCTACAGCGAAGCTGTAATCAGACTCATACTCTCTGACAGTTACTCCATTCTTTCTGAGCAAATCCTTCTTCCACTCTTTGGCATCTGCAGACATATGCACAATAACCTTAAATCCAAGAGCCGCACTCATTATTCCTATACTGAGTCCAAGATTACCCGTAGATCCTACCTGTATAGTGTGCTTTGCGAATAGAGCCCTGCACTCGTCAGAATCCAAAAGCGAATAATTATCGGTTGGATGCAAAAGACCTGCCTTCATAGCCAGGCTTTCTGCGTGCACCATCACTTCATATATTCCACCACGAGCTTTGACAGATCCGGCTATGGGTAGATGCGCATCATCTTTAAGCAACACTCTTCCCTTCAGCTCAGGATTAATCTTCTTTACTGCTTTCTCAAATTCATTGATCTCTAAGAGTTCAGACTCAATAATTCCTTTTCGTGCTGCCGTCTCAGGAAATACTTTTTCGATATATGGCATAAATCTGAGGAGTCTGTTCTGCGCCGCACGTATATATAAAAATTTGCGTCCTGCGACCTCACTCATCGGTGTAACCGACTCCAGCTTATCATTAAGCCATACTACTTCTCCTCTATCTGACAAATCTTTTATTAACTGTTCTGCCAGCTGTCTATTTGAAATATCGTCAGATAACTGTATGTCTAAAGCCATGCGTCTCTCCGCCTCCGATACAGGCTACATAAATTCCACCGCATGCTTACGTTTCCACTTAGGGAAAAGATTATTCTGACATGCGATATTTTTTCTCTCCTTAATTGCTATCGAATCAAAGAATGTTTTCCACATATCAGTATACTCGTCTTTTTGATTTTCGGTAAGCAATAATTGCTCAAATTCATCATCATTTAGGTACCAGAAATAATAATGCTCATCCTTGGGATGAACCACAGCCTCTTTATGAGTATCATCAACTATCATCCAATGCTCCGATGGCATTCTGTCCTCAAAGTGATCAGCTATTGCAGGCAGCAATCTACTCTTAGGCTCAATATGTGCTACATATACAGACTTCTTGATCTCATGAAAACGCACGAATTCTTTGAAGCTGCACACTTCCTTGCCCAGCCTGGTACGAATCTCCCTGTTGCGCATAACATCTTTATAGTGTACCATCTCCAGCACATTGGCACCATACGCAAAGCCAAGAATCATCACATGAAAAATATTATCCAGCACATCTTCTTCATAAGCCATCGCAGCAAACGCAAGCTCGCTGTACACATGCGGAGAAATCTTAAAATTCACTGCGTTCATCACCTTTTCTGCTTTGGCGTGATTCTCCTCTACAAAAATATACTCATCGGTAAATGAATACTGCCCGACAGGCTCCAATGCCAGTCTGATATTCTGATGTCCTTTGCCGCTGGCCCATGCATCATAAATGCACGTAAGCATCGCATCAATATTAGGCAAACATGTATATACGGTCATTTTCCTTCCTCACTGTGCAAATGCAAAATCAGTAAACAAATTCATCTGATGAAACTCTTCCTTAGGCTGTGTAATAAGTAAATTGTCCTTCTGTTCATCATTAGCTATGCAACGAGTGATAAACTGCTGCTCAAGCGGTATCTTATTAAGCATCTTACCGTTGCAGGTGATGAAATACTGTGCACGTTTAAGAACTATCCTCATCTTCTTAAGCATCTCAAAATTAATATACGAATATCTGCGCGCACTCATTATCCTCTTAACTCCTGTCGGTCCGATTCCCGGAACACGAAGAAGCATATCGTATGAAGCAGTATTAACCTCCACCGGGAACTGATCAAGATGTCTGATTGCCCAGTCACATTTAGGATCTATCTGTGCATTGAAAAACGGATTCTCTTCTGTCAAAAGCTCATCTGCCTGATATCCGTAGAATCTAAGAAGCCAGTCTGCCTGGTATAATCTGTGCTCTCTTAGCAGCGGCACAGGAGTACCTAAAGAAGGCAGTGCATCGTCTTCATTAAGGGGTATATATCCCGAGAAAAATACTCGCTTCAAATCAAAGCTCTTATACAAATTCTGCGTAGTGCGAATAAGCTGCAAATCAGTCTCGCTCGTCGCGCCGATAATCATCTGCGTACTCTGTCCCGCACCTGCGAACGGACGCTTGAGTCTGGCATCAATGGCCTCGGCCGGGTTCATCAGCATAGTGGTTGTGGACTGCAACGGAATGCTCACACTGTTTTTCGATTCAAGTTTTTTATTGGCTACTTCCGGACCGAAAATACTGTTTACCAGATGTTTATTAATCCCCGCTCTGTCCATCAGCGCACTCTTACCTATAGCCACTCTGTGCTGCGCAATAGTCTCGGAGATCTGATTCATAGGATTAAGTATCGTGGTCATGGATTTATTCGGAGCAAGCAAAACAAGGCTGTCCTGTGTGGGCAGCTCCATATTGATACTGATTCTGTCAGCGAGCAGTCCCGCAGAGTAAATCAGCTCCTGCGATGCACCCGGAATGGCTTTCACATGAATATAACCGTTAAACTTATATGTCGTGCGGAGCATTCTCAATGCCTCACACATCTTCTCCATAGTATTGTCAGGTGTGCCCAAAACACCCGAACTCAAAAACAGTCCCTCAATATAATTTCTCTTATAAAACTCAATAGTAAGAGTACATATTTCTTCAGGCGTAAATGTTGCTCTCGGTATGTCGTTTGACCTTCTGTTTTTACAATATTTACAGTCATATGAACAATGATTGGTCATCAGTATTTTGAGTAATGAAATGCATCTGCCATCAGAAGAAAAAGCATGACAAATACCGGCTGCACAGGAATTACCCAGCATACCCTTTTGCCCTCTTCTGTCCAC
>DCIR01000012.1 GCA_002317155.1 Lachnospiraceae bacterium UBA1721 | reverse complement strand
AATCATTAAGTCGAATAAAGAAAACATTGAGGGAAAATTAAAAATACAATGCCTTATGATTTGTATAAGGAGATACTGTTAAAATATCGAGCAATTATTTATACCTTGCAACTTTGGAGAATACAGGAATATGCTGACATTTTCCCTAAAAGCAAAATGATTAAAAAGGCACTTGACGAGGAGGTTATGTAATATTGGATTTACGTAAGATGATGCAAGTATGCGTGAGAATGATTATGAAAGCATCGTAAAACGAGTTGAAAATACATTTAAAGACAAACAATATTTGCGTAGAGTATCAGGGTCAAGACAACGTTGGATTGATGAAGATATTGAAGTGATTGCGGATGGGATTATTGATTGGATAAAAAATTTATAACTCAATAATTAAGGGAAGGGAGAATGAGATATGAACCGTATCTTAATAGAGAAAAGTTCTTTGTCAGAAAATGGCAAAACCTATTATTGGATTTCAAATATAAATAAAGAATTGACGTTAGTTTTCCTTCCGGGGTTGACTGCAAATCATACTTTGTTTGAAAAGCAAATCATGTATTTTTGTAATAAGTACAATATTATTGTTTGGGATTGCCCTTGTCATGGGAAATCAAGACCGTACAAGAATTTCAGCTATTCAAATGTTGCAAAAGAATTAAATACCATTTTAAAAACTGAAGGGATAGGAAAGACTGTAATCATCGGTCAGTCGTTGGGTGGAATGATAGGTCAATATTATATAGATGCTTATCCAAAAGGAGTAATAGGGTTTGTATCAATAGATAGTGCCCCATTTGGTGAATATTATTCGAAGTCAGATTTCTTCTGGTTAAATCAATTGGAATGGATGTGTAAGTTATTTCCCGATAGTGTGCTCAGAAAATCAATGGCAAAGATGTGTGGTGTAACTAGTGATGCAAGAGAAAGAATGGAAAGCATGCTTGCTGATTATTCGAAGAAGGAGCTGTGTCATTTGATGTATATTGGAGAGGCTGCTTTTATTCCTGAAAACAAGAGTATTAATTTACCTTGTAGTGCTATATTAATACTTGGTGAACGCGATCAGGTTGGAAAGGTCGCGATATATAATAAAAATTGGTCAGGCAAAACAGGATATCCACTTACTATTATAAAAAATGCGGCACACAATTCAAATGATGACAGACCAGAAGAGGTAAATAGAATAATAGAAAACTATTTGCAATCTATTGACTACTAGATTCTGTTTTTTATGAGGAGAATGGAAGATTGAAGTATATAGAATACGGAAAACAGAATGATGAGATTATTATGATGCTGCATGGTGGTGGGCTATCGTGGTGGAATTATAGAGATGAAGCCGAAATTTTATGCGATGATTATCACGTTATATTACCCATTATCGATGGTCATGCAGATAGCGGTAGTCAGTTTGAAAGTATAGAGTTAGTTGCTGATAAACTGATAGAATATATTAATAGTAATTGCAATGGAAAAATTAAAGTACTCTGCGGCTTGTCGCTAGGTGCACAAATTGCGGTAGAAATGCTTGCTAAGTCATCAGGTGTTTGCGAGTATGCGTTAATTGAAAGTGTATCGCTTATTCCCAACAAATTGACAGAGAAGTTAATTGGACCAGCATTTGCAATGAGTTACGGCCTTATTAAACAAAAATGGTTTTCAAGACTACAGTTTAAATCGCTACATATTAACGAAGCTCTTTATGATGATTATTACCAGGATACTTGCTTAATATCAAAAAAGGATATGATTGCTTTTTTGAAGGCTAACACAAGATATTCGCTTTGTGATTCAATCAAGAATACAAAAGCAACTATTAAGGTTGTTGTAGGAGAAAAAGAGCAGTCGAACATGGTTAAATCAGCAAAAGAAATTAGTAAAATTGTTCCTAATGCAGTATTAGATATAAAAAAAGGATTGTATCATGGAGAATATTCATTAAATATGCCTGAGTATTATGTAGAGGAACTAAAAGAATTAATAAGGTGATAATAATAGTAACACACTTTATTTTGACTACGTTTCTACTACGAATGAGTGTATCGATTTGCCTTATTTTGCCAAGATTTGCCAAGATATGTACTAAAAATCAATGTCACGTGGCATTGTAACAATACCTTGTACATTTTTGAAAGTGGCAAAATGCGCGAAGCAACGAGCAAAGTGGGCCATTATGTTTGCATAAATGGCCATTTTGCGACTGCCGCGACCGAGACGAAGTCGAGGCACGGTATATTACGGCAAAATAAGGCTTTTTGGGAGGAAAAAACATGAGTATACGCGTGCTCTTTATCTGTCATGGTAATATATGTCGTAGCACGATGTGTGAGAGTGTTTTCACGCATATGGTAAAGCAGCGTCATATAGAAAATGACTTTTATATTCAGTCTGCGGCGACCAGTCGTGAAGAGATTGGAAATGGACCGCATTATGGTACTGTTAATAAGCTCAGAGAAGTGGGGATACCGGTGGTGCCGCACAGAGCTGTTCAGATGACCAGAGCAGATTACGATAATTACGATTATCTGATTGGAATGGATGGCTGGAACATCAATAATATGAATCGAATTGCTGGTGGAGATCCCGACGAAAAGATTTATAAGCTGTTATCTTTTGCCGGAAGCTCGCGCGATGTAGCCGATCCGTGGTATACTGATGACTTTGATGCTACATACAGAGATACTGTTGAGGGACTGGAGGGATTCCTTAAGTATCTTGGATATTAGTTTATCTGCATTGATACTCAGTGCAGGTTGATTGATATGGTTTTATGAGGGGGAGTTATGGATACAAATAATGAAGAGTTAATTAGTAGTATAGAAGAGGCGAATACTGAAATAAAAGAAGATGCGACCGTCGTCGAACCTGCACAGGAGACGGCTGATAAACAACCGGCAGCTAAAAAGAAAGGTATTGGTGTAGGACTGATTCTGCTTATTATCTTAAAGTTGTTTCTAAGAGAAGCTCTTGTGGTTGTGGTACTTGGCGTCATATTTGTGTGGCCGCTTGTTAATAGGTACTATATTTTCCCATATCAGACGGTAGAGGATTACTATGATATGGTTGACATCAGCCTTACTGATGAGGAAAAACTGGCTGATCTGGAAGCACTGTATGAAAATGCTTTTTTAGGCAATCCGACCTGTGAAGAGCGGGCTGAACTCTATGGTGTTGATTATGAAGCATTGTACGAGGAGTATCAGACTAAGATTCTGGAGACTAAGAATGAGTTTGAATACTATTGTGTGCTTGTTGACTTTGTCAGCTATGTGGGAAGTGGTCACAACCGCATGATGTATCCTCATTTTGCAGAGGTAGTTAATTCGGGATTCCAGCTGAATATGGAAGCGCTTGATGGCGCGGATACGGCAGCAGTTTATTATACGTGGGAGCAGAATTTGAAGAGCCAGTACAGAGAGTATTGGGCTGATTGCGGAAGTATCAGGTATGTGGATGGCGCCTACATTATGCACGGAGTCATGGATGAATCAATCTGGCCTAAGGAATATTGGGGAGCAAAGGTTCTTTCCATAGACGGCATGGATACTATAGATTTTATTGTTGAGAATCCTTTTTACAATCCACTTGTTTATGATGATATTAAAAATGTTACCTATAGATATTCGGCGTATTTTAATCTTACCAAGGGTACTCCTGTCGTTATGGAGCTTCAGCTGGTTGACGGAAGTATAGTTGAACTGGAAGCGTTCATGGATCCATATGCGGAGTGCGCAATGTATGTTGAGTACTATGATGCAGCATATGTAAATAATAGTGATACGGATGTTATTACAGATAATTATGAACTTGTTGAGTGTGTAGAGGATGATTATATTTATCTGCGTATCTATACCTGCATGAGCGGTGAGGACGATGAAAGAATGGTAGAAGAACTGGAGGACGCACTCACTCGTCATGATAAGATTATTATCGATTTGCGCGGTAATGGTGGAGGACTGATTAATTATTTTACACGCTATATAACGCCTTATGTATTCGAAGAATCAATTGATATTGATTTGCCGTGCAAGATAAAAAAGAATGAACTTTCTACGACGTGGGTATCAGATCCGGTAACAAGACTTATGGAACTTATTTCGTTCGATTCGTCTGATGGATATTATCATTTTACGGATAGCCTGTGGTATTCGGGTGGAGCTGACAAAAGAAATGAAGTGTACATCCTTGTAGACGAAGATACATATTCTTCTGCGGATATGTTTACCTATGCGGCATCGACACTGGATAATGTAACTGTAATCGGCAGCCATACAGGTGGAGAAGGAATCGAAGGACCTATATTCATGTATTCGCTTCCTAACAGTAGATTGTGTTATGCATTTACTCCTTGCGTTAATGAGGATACTGAAGGTTCGGATATGCTTGTTGGCATTACGCCTGATGTTGTCCTGACCGAATCTTTTGAGGATAGAATAGAGTACATGCAATTAAGTTATGAGGGCAAGAATACTCGCGCTTATGCAGTAATGATGCAGTACGATGACGTATTGCTTAACGCTATAGAATATGTTAAAAATGCTCAGTAATATTTTGAGGTTATGATTTATGATACCTATTGCCGACATAAATGATTCGAGGCTGGAACTTTTTTCCAAGACGCCCGAAAATATACTGGCACATTACTATGAACCGGCTCCGGGACTGTTCCTTGCGGAGAGTCTTAAGGTGATGGAAAGAGTTATTGCTGCAGGTTACGAACCTGTATCTGCACTGGTCGAGGATCGTTATCTCGAAGAGGTAAACAATCTGCTGGGTGACAGACCACAGATGACTGTTTATGTAGCTCCGTTTGAGGTGCTCAGAGAACTGACCGGATATCATATGACCGGCGGAGTATTGTGCATTATGAAACGAAAGGAGCTGCCTTCACCGGAAAGTATCTGCAAAGGCGCTCGCAGAATTGCTGTACTTGAAAAAGTGGTTAACCCGACCAATGTAGGCGCTATCTTTAGAAATGCAGCCGCACTGGGAATAGATGCAGTGGTGCTGGCACCGGGGTGCTGTGATCCGCTCTATAAACGTGCTGTCAGGGTGAGTATGGGGACTGTATTTCAGATTCCATGGACAGTGGTAGATGACAAAACGATAAGCTGGCCGGAGCAGGGAATGAAGCTTCTTAAAGATATGGGATTTGCGACAGTGGCGATGGCCCTGGATGATAGAGCTATAGGCATTCATGATGAGTCGCTCAGATCTGAAGAAAAGCTGGCAATACTGCTTGGCTCGGAAGGGTATGGGCTGGATAAAGAAACCATAGAAGCATGTGATTATACAGTAATGATACCGATGAGCCATGAGGTGGATTCTCTTAATGTGGCGGCAGCAAGCGCCCTCGCATTCTGGGAATTAAGCAAAAATGATAAAAATTAGTTAGTGAATACAAAGCATATTTGTGATACAATTATCCCAAATGTGCTTTTGTTTATTTTAAAAATATCTTTGGATGGAGACAATCATGAAGACTAAGATTTTTATTGATGGAAGCGAAGGAACAACCGGACTTAGAATTTTCGAGCGTTTTGAGGGAAGAGATGATATCGAGCTTTTGAAGATTCCCACAGAGCTTCGCAAGGATCCTGCAGAAATCAGCAAATATATCAATGCATCGGACATTACTTTTTTATGTCTTCCCGATGCAGCGGCTATCGAAGCAGTATCATTGGTTACTAACGAGAATGTAATCATTATCGATACTTCTACCGCACACAGAACAAATGAAGACTGGGCTTACGGTTATCCGGAGCTTGGAGAGAAATTCAGAAATAAGATTAAGAACAGCAAGAGAATCGCTGTTCCCGGATGCTATGCGACCGGATTTATTACACTTGCTTATCCTCTGGTAGAGCAGGGAATTATCGCTGAGGATTATCCTGTAGCTGCTTTTGCTGTATCAGGCTATAGCGGAGGCGGTAAGAAGCTTATCGGAGAGTATGAGAATCCTGACAGAGATAAGAAGTATGGTTCTGCCAGAATGTATGCGTGGGGACAGACTCACAAGCACTTAAAGGAGATGCAGAAGATTACCGGACTTAGCCGTCAGCCTCTTTTCTCACCTCTTACTACTGACTATTACAGTGGAATGATTGTAGAGATTCCTCTTTACACCGATCTTCTTAAGACCAAGAAGACTCCTGAGGAAATCAGAGATCTTTTTGCAGACTTTTATAAGGATGAGAAGTTTATCAAGGTTATGCCTTTTGGTGCCGATGTTGAGGCCGGAGGAGTGTTATACTCTGACGGATGCTCAGGCTGGGACGGAATTGAAATATATGTTACCGGTAATGAGGACAGAGTGGTTGTGGCTACACGCTTTGACAACCTCGGAAAAGGAGCTTCAGGTGCAGCGGTTCAGTGCATGAACATTGTTATGGGCTGTGATGAAGCTAAGGGTCTTAATCTCTAAGAAAGGAATTTGTTATGGCAGTTAAGAAACCAAGAATGAAAGTTTTCTCTTTTTTACCTACCGAGGAATTTGTTAGACCTTTGGGAAGAACCGTTATGCTTGATGATTGCAGACTGTTAAGCCTTTCTGCGAGCGGTGTTGAATTTACTTATACCGGTAAAATGCTTCTTGTTACTTTCTTTGGCGACAGTACTACCACAGTGCCTGAGGTCGAGCCTCAGCCTTGGAGAGATCAGGCCAGAGTAATGGTAATAGTAGATGGAATTATTCATCTTGAC
Source organism: Lachnospiraceae bacterium UBA1721 (assembly GCA_002317155.1). Classification (GTDB taxonomy): domain Bacteria; phylum Bacillota; class Clostridia; order Lachnospirales; family Lachnospiraceae; genus AC2028. The sequence continues at coordinate 98,421 of DCIR01000012.1, read as the reverse complement.
ACGGTTATCAAGAAGGAAAGAGAGACTTTTGTAGTATTCGGCGATGATCCGATGCTGCCTATAGAAAAGCACACAGTTAAGATCGTTAAGCTCTCTGAGCCCAGAATGTCTTCTGTAGGACTTGGAACAATTACTGTTCAGGCTGCACTTAAGGAAGGTCAGGATTTTAAGACTAATCCTCCGGTTAAGCCTACTAAGAAGTCTAAGAAGTATATCGAGTTTATCGGAGATTCTATTACCTGTGGATACGGTGCAGATACTCCTAATGAGTTGTACCCTTTCTCTACTCCTACAGAGAACTGCTCTCGTGCATATGCTTATCTTACTGCACAGTTGCTTGAGGCTGATTATAGTCTCGTATCATACAGCGGACATGGTATTATTTCCGGTTATACTTCTAACCCTAATGTACCTAAGCTTACAGAGCTTGTTCCTCCGTACTATGAGATTTTTGCATACAGCTACAATACTTTCCGCGGTAAAGAGCTCGAGAAGATTCCGTGGGACTGCAAAAAGGAGCGTAAGCCTGACATAGTGGTAATCAATCTGGGAACCAATGATGACAGCTATGTTCAGCAGGATATGGATAAGAGAGCATATTTTGAAGAAAAATATGTTGAATTCCTTGAGCAGGTTCACAGAGTGCGTCCTAAGGCTACGATCATCAGTGCCTTTGGTATCATGGGAGATAATCTGTACAGCTCAGAGGTTAAGGCTGTTGAAGAATTCAAGAAGAAGAGCGGTTTTAATGAGGTATATAATGTATATCTCGCACCTCAGGATGTTGAGAGAAACGGAATAGCATCCTGCTGCCATCCTTCACCTGCATCACATCTTGAAGCAGCAAAGGTACTTGCAGATTTCATAAGATCGCTTGGAGGCAAGTATGCTTTATAATATTTTACCTGAGGCAATACAGCAGTATATGCTGCCGATATCAATTTTGGTTGCATTTGTACTTACAGCGGCATTTACAGCGGGACTTCATAGATTTTTACCTAAGGATGGCGGAAGAGATTTTGCTGTAGACGGTAAAAAATCTGCCGGAAAGCCTAGAGGCGCCGGTATCATATTTATTTTGGTATATGTGGCAGTGAGCGCGCTGCTTGCTCCGATGAAGATGGAGTATGGTTATTATCTGATACTTGTGGCAGGAGCTATGCTGACGGGATTCCTCGATGATGCAGCCAAGTCACCATGGGGTGAGTATCTTAAGGGTGCATTGGATTTGCTGATAGCACTGCTCACCACAGCGGTATATCTGTTTAACAATGAGACTGATGTACGACTTGGATTTGGTGGTGTGGCATTCCATATGCCGATATGGGTGTTTGCTATTTGCTCAGTAATACTTATCTGGGTAAGCATCAATGTTACTAACTGCGCTGATGGAGTCGATGGTCTGTCAGGTACACTTTCCATCATTACACTGATGACTATTATGGGAATCATCAGTAAGATTGGTGAGGCATCATTTGTACCTCAGATTCTTATAATGATTTTTGCGATAGTGGCATATCTGTGGTTCAATGCGACACCCAGTATTCTTATGATGGGTGATGCGGGATCAAGAGCAATAGGTCTTTTTATTGCGATCGCAATCCTTAAATCGGGTGCACCGCTTTTGTACATTCCTGTTGCGATTGTGCTTATACTCGATGGCGGACTGGGACTGGTTAAGGTATTCCTGCTCAGATTCTTAAAGATTAAGATCCTTAAGAATATAAGAACCCCTCTTCACGATCAGGTGAGAAAAGTAAACAACTGGTCTAACACACAGTGTGTATTCAGATTTGCAATTATTCAGGCAGTAATCGGAATTACCGTATATCTGCTTGCTAAGTAAAATAATCAATAGAGCAAAGTATACAGATAAGTGTACTTTGCTCATTTATTATATGAGTGTATAGCTGGTAAGGATTAATATTCAAAACTATAATGATGTTTTTAATGATGTTTTCTATTGCATAGGCACGGTAAAAAATATGCATATGTAATCGAAAATATTTGGAGGCGAAATAATGTACGATAAGTTGACTGAATCAGATATTAAGAAGATGGAAGCGGAGATTGAGCATAGAAAGCTTGTTGTTCGTCCTAAGGCAGCGCAGGATGTAAAAGAGGCTGCAGCACAGGGCGACAGATCTGAGAATTTCGAGTATTATGCTGCTAAAAAATTCCTGCGTCAGAATGATAGCAGAATCAGATATCTGGAGAGAATGATCAGAACGGCGGAGGTTATTCCCGACGATTCGGCTGCTGATGAGGTAGGACTTAACAACACCGTTACCATCGAGTTTATCGAGGATGAAGAGATAGAGACTTATAAGATCGTTACATCTGTACGCGCTGATTCTGTCGGGGGAATGATTACTAATGTTTCTCCGTTGGGAAAAGCACTTCTCGGTAAGAAGGTGGGAGATATAGCGCATGTAGTGGTTAGCCCAAGCGTAAGCTATGATGTAAAGATTCTTAAGCTTGAGAACACTGATGATGCTGACGATGAGATTAGAAGCTTTTAACCCTAACATCATTATATAAGAACGGAACATACATAAATTATGGCCACAGAAAAGTATAAAAAATACATATTGTTTGATTTGGATGGTACGCTGACGGATCCTAAGGTGGGTATCTGTACATGCTTTCAGTATGCGCTTGAATCCTTTGGAATTCACGAACCTGATATAGATAAGCTGGAGCCTGTAATCGGTCCGCCACTTTTGGATAGCTTCAAGGAATTCTATGGTTTTTCCGATGAGGATGCTAAAAAGGGACTGTTAAAATACAGAGAGCGATATTCCACGGTCGGATGGGCAGAGAACAAGGTGTATCCCGGAATTAAGCATATGCTTAAGACCTTGAAAAAGAATGGATTTCATATGGCGGTTGCATCCTCTAAGCCTAAGGTGTTTGTGGAAAAAATCATGGAACACTTCGGACTTGCCAAGTATTTTGATGCATTGGCGGGAAGTAATGAGGATGGCACCCATACCGATAAGGCAGAGATTATTGATGATGCATTGCTGCTTCTTTTTGGTAGTAAGGCCAAGATAGATCTGGAGCAGGTGTATATGGTCGGCGATAGAAAGTTTGACTGTATAGGCGCACAGAAAAAGGGCATAGAGTGCGTAGGAGTAGCTTACGGCTACGGTGACTTTGAGGAGCTGATGGAGGCTCACGCAGACTATATAGTATTTACGACCAAGGAACTAGAGGAACTGTTAATGAGGCAGACCTATAAGGCCTCACAGGGACGTATAGCGAGAAAAAAAGGTGATCCGATAGTGCCGATACCGTTTAAGACGATATTGTTACTTTTGGCAGCCACTATAGGATTCCTTGTTTTGCGTACTACATTGGAATTTTGTCTGGAATGGTGGACACCGCTTTTACTGGCAATGCTTCCGGAAAATGTCAGCAATTGGATGCTTCAAACTCAGACAGGCGAGCATGGTCTGGCCGTAGGTAATATTGAAACGGTAATTACCGGTATTACTTATATTTTAGCGGGCATTCCCTTCGTGTATGTCGGAGTAAATTATATAAAGGCTACACATAAAGATTCATATCTGCTTCATCCGATGAGGGCGAATGTATGGCAGTATTTGCTTGGTGTTGTGCTGGCGCTTGCTACCAATATGGGGATTCAGGTGATTGCTTCACTAATCAATCTCTCAGCACATTCTGAACAGTATCAGGAAGTGGCTCGTATACAGTACAATTGTTCATTTGGTGTCGGACTGGTGGTGTATGGTTTTGTCGCACCACTTGTTGAGGAAATGATATACAGAGGCGTTGTGTACGGTGCACTTAGGCGTTATTTACCGTTACCGTTTGCAATGGTTATTACATCTGTCGTGTTTGGTGTATATCACGGCAATATGGTCCAGGGTATCTACGCAGTGATATTCGGAACTATCATGATACTTTTGTATGAGTATTTTGGAACGTTTTGGGCTGCTGTAGCAGCACATGTACTTGCAAATGTGTCGACGTATATAGCTTCTTATATTTCAGTAAAGCACAATGGATTTATTTGCTGGCCTTTTGCTGCAGCAATGATTGTTTTTGCGGTTGCCAGCGGGGTGATGCTGGTTAGATTCAAAAAAAGTCGCCAAAATCAGGTGATGAATTGTACGAGCAGGATTAAAACGGCAATACAAATTGTATAATTGTATACACAATGAGCAAATTGTAAGAAAATTGGCGAATTATCTGACAATTCATTAAAAAGTCGGAGTTTACATTTGAAAAAAATAGTATTATTATACAGAAAAGTCGCAAAGGAGCGCAGATAGCTCCCTTGCGGCTTTTTTCTATGCTTTAATGTATCGGCAGCAGGAAGACAACATGGTAAGGCACCGGGAAAGACATTAAAGTAGGACATCAGGAATGACATCTGGTATTACATCAGGAATGACAGCAAAGCATAGAATATTTTGATTGATTTCAAAATTGACATTTAAGAATTGACTACAGTGGTAAAGGAGATTAGTAACATGTTTGACGTAAAGAGAGACCTTCCTCAGTCACCCTTATATAGGGAAGAATTCGAACATGACAACTGCGGTATCGGAGCTTGCGTAAATATTAACGGCGCTAAAACCCGTGCTACAGTAGAAAATGCTCTCAAGATTGTTGAGAACCTCGAGCACAGAGCCGGTAAGGATGCAGAAGGAAAGACAGGTGACGGTGTTGGTATTTTGGCACAGATTCCTCATGAGTTTTTTGCAAGAGTTACCGAGGCGCTTGGCATTAAGATTGGTAATGAGCGTGAGTACGGTGTGGGAATGTTTTTCTTCCCCCAGGATGAGCTTCGCCGCAACCAGGCCAAGAAGATGTTTGAGATTATTGTAGAAAAGGAAGGACTTGAATTCCTCGGATGGAGAGAAGTACCTACCTTCCCTAATGTTCTTGGTCACAAGGCTGTAGAGTGTATGCCTTACATCATGCAGGGATTTGTTAAGAAGCCCGCAGATGTTAAGAAGGGACTTGAGTTCGACAGAAAGCTTTACATCGCACGCAGACTTTTCGAGCAGTCTTCAGATGATACATATGTAGTTTCATTCTCAAGTAGAACAATCGTATATAAAGGTATGTTCCTTGTAGGACAGCTGAGAACCTTCTTCGCAGATCTTCAGAGCGAGGATTTCAAATCAGCTATCGCAATGGTTCACTCAAGATTTTCTACCAATACAAATCCCAGCTGGGAGCGTGCTCATCCGAACCGTCTCATGGTTCATAACGGTGAGATTAACACCATCCGTGGTAACGCAGATAAGATGAGTGCACGTGAGGAGAACATGGAGTCAGAGTTCCTTAAGGGACAGTTCCATAAGGTTCTTCCTGCAATCAGCAAGACCGGTTCAGACTCAGCTATGCTTGACAACACTCTTGAGTTCCTTCTTATGAGTGGTATGGACCTTCCTCTTGCAGTTATGATTGCAATTCCTGAGCCTTGGGCTAACAACAAGGCTATGTCTCAGAACAAGAGAGATTTCTATCAGTACTATGCTACTATGATGGAGCCTTGGGACGGACCTGCATCAATCCTTTTCTCAGACGGAGATATCATGGGTGCAGTGCTTGACCGTAACGGACTTCGTCCTTCAAGATACATGATTACCGATGACGATACACTTATCCTTTCATCAGAGGTTGGTGTACTTGATATCGATCCTTCAACAATTAAGGTCAAGGAAAGACTTCGTCCCGGTAAGATGCTTCTCGTTGATACTGTTAAGGGCCGTGTTATCGACGATGAAGAGCTTAAGGAAAAATATGCATCAAGCCAGCCTTATGGTGAGTGGCTCGACAGCAACCTTGTAGAGCTTAAGGATCTCAGCATTCCTAACCTGAGAGTACCTGAGTACACTTATGAGGAGCGTCAGAGAATTCAGAAGGCATTCGGTTATACATATGATGAACTCAAGACCAGCATTCTTCCTATGGCTAAGACCGGCGGAGAAGCTATCGCAGCAATGGGTGTTGATACTCCACTTCCTGTACTTTCTAAGAGTGTTCATCCTCTGTTCCATTACTTCAAGCAGCTTTTTGCACAGGTAACCAATCCTCCTATCGATGCTATTCGTGAGGAAGTAGTTACTTCTACAACAGTATATGTAGGACCCGAAGGAAATATTCTTGAGGAGAAGGCAGAGAACTGTAACGTACTTAAGATTAATAATCCTATTCTTACCAATACTGACATCTTAAAGATTAAGATGATGAATAAGGAAGGCTTCAAGGTTGAGGTTGTTCCGATCATTTATTATAAGAACACAAGCCTTGAGAAGGCTATCGACAGACTTTTCGTAGAGGCTGACAGAGCATACAGAGACGGCGCAAACATCCTCATCCTTTCAGACAGAGGAGTAGATGAGAACCATGTAGCGATTCCTTCACTTCTTGCAGTATCAGCACTTAACCAGTATCTCGTACGCACCAAGAAGAGAACCCGTCTTGCTATCATCGTTGAGACCGGTGAGCCCAGAGAAGTACATCATTTTGCAACCCTTCTCGGCTATGGTGCTTGTGCGGTTAACCCTTATCTTGCACAGGATTCTATTAAGGAACTTATCGAGAATCATATGCTCGACAAGGACTACTATGCAGCAGTTAACGATTATAACAATGCAGTACTTCACGGTATCGTTAAGATCGCTTCAAAGATGGGTATCAGCACTATCCAGTCATATCAGGGATCACAGATTTTTGAAGCAATCGGTCTTGATCAGGACGTTATCAGCAAGTATTTCTGCAATACTGTATGCAGAATCGGCGGTATGAGTCTTAAGGATATTGAGAATCAGGTTGATCTGCTTCATTCACAGGCGTTCGATCCTCTTGGACTCGGAAATGATCTTACACTCAACAGCCCCGGACATCATAAGATGAGAAGCGGTGCTGACGAGCACCTTTACAATCCTGCCACCATCCATATGCTGCAGGAGTCAACCAAGCGCGGCGATTACGAGATGTTCAAGCAGTATACCGCACTTGTTAACGATGAGAATTCAGTTAAGAATCTCAGAGGACTTATGGAGTTCAATTTCCCTGAGAAGGGTATTGATATTAATGAAGTTGAATCTGTTGAATCAATTGTTACCAGATTTAAGACAGGTGCAATGAGCTACGGTTCAATTTCAAAGGAAGCTCATGAGACAATGGCAATTGCCATGAACAGACTTCACGGTAAGAGTAATTCCGGTGAAGGTGGTGAAGATTATGAGCGTATGACTGTAGGCGCTGACGGACTTAATCGTTGCTCTGCTATCAAGCAGGTAGCATCAGGTAGATTTGGTGTAACAAGCCACTATCTTGTAAGCGCACAGGAGCTTCAGATTAAGATGGCACAGGGAGCTAAGCCCGGTGAAGGTGGACATCTTCCCGGAGGAAAGGTTTATCCTTGGATTGCAAAGACACGTCATTCAACACCCGGCGTATCTTTGATCTCACCTCCGCCTCATCATGATATTTATTCAATCGAAGACCTTGCACAGCTTATCTATGACCTTAAGAATTCTAATAAGGATGCAAGAATCTCTGTAAAGCTTGTATCTGAAGCAGGTGTAGGTACAGTCGCAGCAGGTGTTGCTAAGGCAGGAGCGCAGGTAATCCTCGTAAGTGGTTATGACGGAGGTACCGGTGCAGCGCCCAGAAGCTCTATTCACAATGCAGGACTTCCTTGGGAGCTTGGACTTGCAGAGACACATCAGACACTTATTCAGAACGGCCTCAGAAATAAGGTCCGTATCGAGACAGACGGTAAGCTCATGAGCGGCCGCGATGTTGCAATCGCAGCAATTCTTGGAGCAGAAGAGTTTGGCTTTGCTACCGCTCCTCTCGTAACCATGGGTTGTGTAATGATGAGAGTATGTAACCTCGATACCTGCCCTGTAGGTGTAGCTACACAGAACCCTGAGCTTCGTAAGAACTTCAAGGGTAAGCCTGAGTATGTAGAGAACTTTATGAAGTTTATCGCTCAGGAACTTCGTGAGTACATGGCTAAGTTTGGTGTAAAAACCGTAGACGAGCTTGTAGGTCATACAGAGCTTCTCAAGATGAGAAAGGATCTTAATGACAAGCAGTCAAAGGTAGATATCAGTGTTATCCTTAACAATCCTTATGAAGGAAAGGATATGAAGTTTACCTTCGATCCTAATCAGGTATATGATTTTGAACTTGAAAAGACCATAGATGAGAAGGTTCTTCTCAAGTCACTTGATAAGGCAATTACAAATAAGCAGAAGAAGTCAATCGAAGTTGATGTAGTTAATACAGACAGAAGCTTCGGTACCATTCTTGGTAGTGAGATTACAAAGAGACTTGGCGATGATGTTGCTGAAGATACTTATCATATTCTTTGTAACGGTGCCGGTGGACAGTCATTCGGTGCATTTATTCCCAAGGGACTTACACTTGAGCTTGTGGGTGATTCAAATGACTACTTCGGTAAGGGTCTTTCAGGCGGTAAGCTGATTGTATATCCTCCTAAGGGAAGTAAGTTTAAGCCTGAAGAGAATATCATTATCGGTAACGTAGCTCTTTATGGTGCAACAAGCGGTAAGGCATTTATCAACGGTGTAGCCGGTGAGCGTTTCTGTGTACGTAACTCAGGTGCGTATGCTGTAGTAGAAGGTGTTGGTGATCATGGATGTGAGTACATGACCGGTGGGCGTGTAGCAGTACTTGGTACAACCGGTAAGAACTTTGCAGCAGGTATGAGCGGTGGTATCGCTTATGTACTTGATGAGCACAACGATCTCTACAAGCACCTTAATAAGGAAATGGTTTCATCTACTGTATTATCAAATAAATACGATATTCTTGAACTCAAGACAATGATTCAGGAGCATGTAGCTCAGACCAACTCAAGCAAGGGTAAGGAAATCCTTAATAACTTTGATGAGTTTGTTCCTAAGTTCAAGAAGATTATCCCTTATGATTACGCGAGAGTGCTCAGCACAATCGTTCAGATGGAAGAGAAGGGTCTCTCAGCCGAGCAGGCACAGATTGAAGCCTTCTACGCTAACACGAGAAAGTAACCCGGAATTTCGAAGAAATTCTGGATAGCACGAAGTGCTATGCCGACAGCATTTCGCTTGGGGGCGAAATGTGAGAGGCTATAGGGATATTATGATAAGGAGATAATGATATGGGTAAACCTACCGGATTTATGGAATATAAAAGGGAAGTAAGTAAGGACGAGGCTCCTCTTAGCAGAATTAATCATTTTAATGAATTTCATGAGCATCTTCCCAAGGAGAAGCAGCAGCTTCAGGGTGCAAGATGTATGGACTGTGGTGTACCGTTTTGCCAGGCAGGAATGATGATCTGCGGAATGACAAGCGGATGTCCTCTTAACAATTTGATTCCCGAGTGGAATGATCTTGTATATAACGGCAACTGGAGACAGGCTTATTACAGACTGAAGAAGACCAGCAATTTCCCTGAGTTTACTTCAAGAGTATGTCCCGGTCTTTGCGAGTGCGCTTGTACCTGCGGACTCAACGGAGACCCTGTTGCTACCAAGGAAAATGAATATGCTATTATTGAGAACGCTTACGCTGAAGGCTATGCAGCGCCCAATCCTCCTTCAGTTAGAACCGGCAAGAGTGTAGCTGTAATAGGAAGTGGACCTTCAGGTCTTGCTGTTGCAGATCAGCTCAATAAGCGCGGACACAGTGTTACTGTATACGAGCGTGCTGACAGAGTCGGTGGACTTCTCATGTACGGTATTCCCAATATGAAGCTTGAGAAGCATATTATTGACAGAAAAATAGATGTTATGAAGGCTGAAGGTGTTACTTTTGTAACCAATACAGACATCGGAAAAGATGTTAAGGCTTCGAAGCTTCTTCACGATTTCGATCGTGTAGTACTTGCCTGCGGTGCTTCTAATCCCAGAGATATCAAAGCACCCGGAAGAGATGCTGAAGGAATCTATTTTGCAGTTGATTTCCTTACCAGAAATACCAAGAGTCTTCTCGATTCTAATTTCTCAGATAAGGCATATATTGAAACCAAGGGCAAGGATGTCGTAATCATCGGTGGTGGTGATACCGGTAATGACTGCCTTGGTACTTCTATCAGACATGGTGCAAAGAGCGTTACTCTTCTTGAGATGATGCCCAAGGCTCCCGATAAGCGTGCAGAGAATAATCCTTGGCCTGAATGGCCCAAGGTATGCAAGACAGACTACGGTCATGAGGAGGCTATTGCTCTCTATGGTCATGATCCCAGAATGTATTGCACCACCGTTAAGGAGTTCATCAAGGATAAGAAGGGCAATCTTAAGGCTGTTAAGGTTGTTGAACTTAGCTGGGAGAAGGATGCAGCTACAGGCCGCATGAATATGGTTGAGATTGCAGGAAGCGAGAAGGAGATACCTGCTCAGATTTGTCTCATTGCAGCAGGATTCCTCGGAGCACAGAAGTATGTTACCGATGCATTTGGAGTAGAAGTAACTGAGAGAACTAATGTTAAGACCGGTTCAGGTAAGTTTGCTACATCAGTTGACAATGTATTTGTCACCGGTGATATGCACAGAGGACAGTCTCTTGTTGTATGGGCGATCAGAGAAGGTCGTGACTGCGCAAGAGAGGTTGATGAGAGCCTTATGGGTTACTCAAATCTGTAATTCACAATAAAAGAATGATTTGAAGTGGCGGAGTGAAGAGCTCCGCCATTTTTTATGAGATAAGAAATCATCTTTTCCCGGGACAATCTCTTTTTTGAAAAATGCTGAAAAATAGCTTGGTATTCAAAATGATGTGTATTTGTGGTAAAATATAACAGATAATGCGTTTATTATGCGATGCGAGAGGATGGCTATGTCAAACAAATCAATTGTCAAATTGAATAAGAAGCAGCGCAGTGTGGGACTGGATGTCCTTCGTTGTATTGCGATGATGATGGTCGTCGTGCTTCATTTCCTCGGCAAGGGAGATTTGCTCCCTGATATGATGAAGGCTGAATCATGGAGTCTGTTAGGAATAGCAGAATGGACCATTGAAGCAATATGTATCGTTGCGGTAAACGTATATATGCTTATCAGCGGTTATTTTTTGTGCGAGTCCCATTTTAAGCTGAGCAGACTGATTTCATTGTATATACAGTTGTGGACATATTCTTTCGGAATAGGCATGCTTGCTTATCTGACAGGTTTGGCACCCAGAGATGAGCTTGATACATACAGATTACTTACGTTAGGTCTGCCGGTATCAATGGGTCATTACTGGTTTATGACCGCATATGTTTATTTTTATCTTCTTCTTCCGCTGTTGGGCATGGCTGTCAGAAAGATGAGTGAGGTTCAGCACAGGGTTGCTGTGATAATGCTTTTACTAGTTATTTGTGTGCTTAAGTCGGTACTTCCTTTTAAGCTCGAAATGGATGGTGAGGGATACGACTTTTTATGGTATGCGATTATGTTCCTCGTGGCAGCATATATCAGACGCTATGAGCCTAAGTTTATTAACAAAAAGAGCTCTGCAGTGATGATGGTTATAGGAATGTGCGGTAGCCTCGCGGAGATTCTTGCTATAGGCAAGGTGGGAATGATGACAGGTGCACTTGAATATGTGAGCAGAGTGTCAATGCATTATAACCATATATTCCCGTTCTTAGGAGCGCTAGGTCTTTTTGGTTTATTTATCCCTAAATACAGTCTGAAGGAAAATGATAATAAGTCTCATAAAGTAAATGTCATGAGTAAGATTGTTATTTTTATAGCGCCACTGACCTTGGGAGTATATTTGCTTCATGAGAATGTAGCAGTGAGATATATGTGGCAGGAATGGTTCGGATGTACCAAAGTGGACAATGTTCTCGGACTTGTGGGTTATACTGTTCTAGCAGCTGTGTGCGTATTCATAACAGGTGTTATTGTTGAATTTATTCGTAGCAGATTGTTTGGCTTGATTTATAAGGGGCTTAAATGTATTAAGCCTTATAAGTTACTGGTTGAAAAGATTGAATGCGTGGATAGAGTTTTCGCAGACAAAATTTGTGGTGATAAATAAAGAATGCTTAACCGATTAGATGATTACTTTAAAAAACATCCATATTTGCGAAGAACCATAGAGGCACTTATGGTGCTCTTTATGGCTCTTTATCCGCTCAGACATATCCATGTCGGACTGGACCTTTGGGATACAGGATATAACTATGCCAATTTTGAGTATATGGGACTGGATTCCATGGATTCGATGTGGTTTTTTTCGACCTATCTGGCAAATGGTTTAGGACATCTTATGTCAATTCTGCCATTTGGTAAGACTGTATTGGGATTGAATTTCTATACGGCTCTTATGATATCGCTTCTCGCCATTATGGCGTATATGTTCTGTACCAGAATAATCAAATTGCCCAAATCAATATCATTTGTGGGAGAATATATGGCAATCAGTCTTTGCTGGTGCCCGACAGCTCTTCTGTATAATTACATGACATATTTGTTCCTGATGATTACAGTTATATGTCTGTATTTTGGATTGCATAAAAAACGCAAGCATTGCCTGTATTTTGCAGGTGTGTTCCTGGGACTTAACGTATTTGTCAGATTTTCCAATCTTCCTGAGGTCGTGCTCATTTTTGCAGTGTGGGTGTACGGAATTTTGGAGACAGAAGCCAAGGCTAAGACGGAGACAGGTACGCTTAGAAAAAGAGAGCGTAAGAATGGATTTAATAGATCACTTATTCGTACATTGATGTGTATCGGTGGATATGCAACTTCTGTCGGAGGAATGCTTTTATTCTTCGGAATCCAATATGGTTTCGGCGCATATTTTAAGGCTATTACCAGACTCTTTGCAATGACGGATGAGGCATCTGATTACAGTGCTATGTCGATGATTCGCGGACTTATCAACTGGTATAAGGAGGCGGGGTATTGGTTCAGCAGACTGTGTGTGTTTGCAATAGGCGGAATCCTTGTATGTGCACTTGCCAAGCATCTTGATATTCAGTATGGCAGAAAAGAACATACCGGCGGATTGTTTGGAAAGAACTTCAATTTCCTGGGATGGGCATATGTCATCTCCGGCGTGTTTGCTTTGGGGGCTATTTATTGGCTCTATAGGAAGGATTTTTCGTTTGGACACTACGGTGAATATGGTCAGATCCTTCTTCCCTGTGCGGTGCTGATACTTGTATCCGTAATTGCTTGTATTATTCAGATATTCAAGCCCGGGAATACGTTGGAAACGCGTCTGATAAATGGTCTGGTTCTCATTGTAATTTTGATAACGCCAATCGGAAGCAATACCGGTATTTTCCCTGTTATAAACAACCAGTTCCTCATAGCACCCATTCTTTTGTACAGTCTGTGGACGATGCTGAGTGTCAGAGATGGGGAAGGAATAAGCCGTTATAACTTCAATAATCCGCTGATAGTCAGAGAAAACAACAAGCGCAGAAAAAATTATGAAGTGGCATTGAGCTATGTGTCACTGTTCCCCGTTAAGGCAGTGATATGCGTATTTTATGCGCTGTGCATTGTCCAGATTACGCTTTTTGGACATGCGTTTGTATTCACTGAGGCTAATAACGCATGGGATACATATTATACCGTGAGCGTCGATAGCACAGTGAAGGGTATAAGAATGAATTATGATAAAGCCAGCAATTATGCTGAGCTCTACGGTTATATTCAATCAGAAGGCCTGCAGGAAAATGAATTGATAACATACGGTAATATTCCGGCGTTGTCTTTCTATTTGCAGATGCCGGCAGCATTTAATCCCTGGATTGATCTTGATTCATATAACGAAGCTATATTGGCGCAAGATCTTGAAAAAACCGTAAACGAAGCTGAGGAAGCGATTAGTCAAAGTGCGGCTGCGACAATTACGGGAATTCCTAATGTAATAAAAGATAATATTAATGATGAAGCTGACGAAGACGCTACAGAATCGTTATTGAGCAGAAAAAATGCATATCCTGTTGTTATTATTGATGCCAAGTACGTTGATTATATAGATTTGGATAATGCTGAAAAAATAGTGCAGGATGAAAGCCTTGATGAGAGTATCAGAAAAGAGGCATCAGAGATTCTTGATAACGGAAAATGGAAGCTTTTGACTGGATATTTTGAGCAGGCCGGTTACGAGATAACTTTTGTAAATCGCAAGTATGCGGTACTCGTTGCGGCGGATGTGACGGCTGAGGAATAGGCTATAAATTGGAAACGGAGAATACTTATCAGATACATATATCGGTACGTGGATTGGTCGAATTCCTTCTGCGGGGCGGAGATATAGATAACCGCCATGGTGGCGGTGGTGAGCTTGCTGCCATGCAGGAGGGAAGCAGAATTCACAGGATGATACAGGGGAAAATGGGCCCGGATTATGCGGCCGAGGTTCCTCTGTTTTTTGTATGCTCAAAGCCGCAGTATTCATTGATGATTGAGGGACGCGCCGACGGAGTGATAACCAATGCAGAGGGCATCACCATTGATGAGATAAAGGGTACATACAGGCGTCTGGACAAGATGAAGGAACCTGTATTTGTTCATTTGGCGCAGGCAAAATGTTATGCCTATATGTATGCACGAGAGATGAAGCCGGAGACTGTTAAAATCAGACTGACTTACTGCAATATGGAGACTGAGGAAATCAGATATTTTTATGATGAACAGGTATTTGATGATCTGGAGAAATGGTTCCTTGGTCTGGTAGATGAGTATGATAAGTGGTGTATGCTCAAATGCAGGCAGTATAAGGAAAGAAGTGAGTCTGCGGCAGAATTGGAATTCCCGTTTGAATATCGCCCCGGACAGAGGGAATTGGCCGTTCAGGTCTATCAGACAATAAATGATAAGCGTAAGCTCTTCCTGGAGGCGCCTACGGGGGTAGGTAAAACTATAACTACTATTTTCCCGGCAATCAAGGCAATAGGTGTAGGTAAGGCGGAGAGGTTGTTCTATCTTACTGCGAAAACGATCACACGCACTGTTGCCAGTGATGCTTTCAGTCTGCTCAGAGAGCGTGGACTGAAGTTCAGGAGCGTAGTAATCACTGCGAAGGAAAAGATATGCTTTTGCGAGGTTAAGGACTGTAATCCTGAAAATTGCGAGTATGCGGCAGGGCATTATGACAGAATAAATGAAGCATTGTATGCTCTGCTTGGAGAAAATGAGGTGCTTACGCGCGATGTCATCGAGGAATATGCGCATAAGTATAAGGTTTGCCCATTTGAACTTACCCTGGATGCGAGTCTTTTTGCAGACGGAATAGTGTGCGACTATAACTATTTATTTGATCCACATGCTAGGCTTCAGAGATTTTTTGGAGACGGTGCAGCTGACGGAGAGAATATTTTCCTGATAGATGAAGCACATAATCTGCTGGAGCGAGGCAGAGATATGTATAGCGCTGTGTTGTTCAAGGAACAGTTCATGGAGCTTAGAAGAAGTATTAAGCAGACTATTCTTGCTGAGACTTCGGGACGTAAAAAAGAGCAGATTGAGGGACAGCTGGCACTTGATATAACAGGTGTTATTGTTGACGATAAATTGACTAAAAAGAGCGGAGATTCGGGCGATACAAACGATGTAGAGGGTGCTGAACACAAGGATCTTCCTGCCGGATTTGGCAGTATTGATGATGATGAACTGGATTCATTATATATGAGTACGGGCAAGAAAAAGCGCGGTGGTAAGAGCATATTTGTGCGAAATGGATACGCTGATCAGATGGTTGCTCAGCTGGAGCGTTGCAATAAGGCTTTGCTTGAGATGAAGCGCGAGTGTGAGCGCAATATGGTGCTCTATGAGATAGATAGGTTTGTCAAACCACTCAACAGAGTATATGCGATTATGAGTGATTATCTCGAGGAGAGAGAGCAGCATACTCCTGACGTGATGAGTGATTTGCTGGACTTTTTCTTTGAAGTGTCACATTTCTTG
This sequence comes from Lachnospiraceae bacterium UBA1721, assembly GCA_002317155.1. Taxonomy (GTDB): domain Bacteria; phylum Bacillota; class Clostridia; order Lachnospirales; family Lachnospiraceae; genus AC2028. The sequence goes on along the minus strand of DCIR01000012.1, from coordinate 82,505 downwards.
CAGACTTACGAGATAATGGATGAGCATTATACTATGTACTCACAGCTGGACGATGACGGTGGTTTTATGGTCAAGCTGTTTTGCATGAATCCTGCTCAGAACCTAAAAGAGTGCATGAAATTTGGCAGAAGTACGATTCTATTTTCAGCTACGTTCCTGCCGATACAGTATTATAAAAAGCTGCTGGGGGGAGAACCAACAGATTACGAGGTGTATGCAAAATCTGTGTTTGATCCTAAGAATAGTGCCATTTTGCTTGCATCGGACGTTACCAGCAAGTATACGAGACGGTCTGAAGAAGAATACAGACGTATTGCAGGCTATGTGGACGAGGTTGTGCACGCAAAAAGAGGCAATTATATGATATTCTGCCCTTCACATGCGTTTATGAGGAATATATTTGATATCTACAAGGAAATGTTTGCCAAGGGTGATGAGGAGTGCATAATACAGCAGGAGACTATGTCTGAGGCTGATAGAGAAAACTTCCTGGAATTGTTTGATATGGGAGAGAATATTACGGCATTCTGTGTACTGGGAGGAATATTCAGCGAAGGAATTGACTTAAAAGAGGATAGGCTGATAGGTTCTGTGATAATAGGAACAGGACTTCCTCAGGTATGTTTTGAGAGAGAATTGCTTAAGGAACACTTTGATGAGGAAGATGACAGCGGATTTGACTACGCATATCGCTATCCGGGAATGAATAAAGTACTTCAGGCGGCGGGACGAGTTATCAGAACAGAGCAGGATAGAGGTGTGATTGCCCTGCTTGACGAGCGTTTTTTGCAGAATAATTACAATAAACTGTTCCCGAGAGAGTGGATAAACGCGTCCAGAGTGTCAATTAATACGGTTTATGACCGGCTTATGGACTTCTGGGGCAGTATATAGAGGTTGCGTGTTAAATTTATGACAGACGAAAAAAGACATTAAATATGCGACGAGTTATGTAAACCATAGCAAAATCTGAAATGACGTCATAATTGCAAAAAAGTCATAAATGACATCAAATATTTGCAATTAATGACACTGATGACAGATGTGGATAACTTGGTGGATACTGTGGATTATAGTGCGCATGCCCAGTAAATTGAATATGTTTATGACACGACAGTCTGGTGGATACCTGTGTGTCAACCTTGCAAAATGTTCTGTCACTATTTAAAATAACGTATGATATCGAAGAAAACTATGTAAACCATTTTTGTACCGACACGCCGTTTACTTTTGGGGCTATTTATGGGAAAATTGAAAAGGAATAATTACATCACACGGAGGTGATATACTATGTGGGCATATGAGAGTGTTTTTTATCAGATTTATCCACTTGGTTTTTGCGGTGCACCATTTGAGAACGATGGTGTTGCCGAAAGCAGAATTTTAAAGGTTATTGATTGGATTCCTCATATTAAGAAGATGGGAATCAATGCGATTTATTTTTCGCCTGTATTTGAGTCAGATACTCATGGTTACAACACCAGAGATTACAGCAAGATCGATACAAGACTCGGAAGCAATGAAGATTTTGCACTTGTCTGTAAAAAACTGCATGAGAATGGAATCAAAGTAGTTCTTGACGGTGTGTTTAATCATGTTGGCCGTGGTTTTTGGGCTTTTCAGGATGTACTTAAGAACAGAGAGAATTCTCCTTACGTAAATTGGTTTGCGAGAATTGCTTTTGATGGTAATTCGAATTATAACGATGGATTATGGTATGAAGGCTGGGAAGGCAACTATGACCTGGTAAAGCTTAATCTGTATAACGAAGATGTAGTAAGACATATTTTCGACTGTGTTACAGGCTGGGTTAAGGAATTTGACATAGATGGACTGAGACTTGATGTTGCATATTGTCTTAATGATGATTTCTGCAGAAGACTCAGAGGACATTGTGACAGTATAAAGAATGATTTCTTCCTCGTGGGTGAAGTACTTCACGGCGAATACGGAAGAATGCTTGAAGCTAAGCAGTTCCATTCGCTGACCAATTATCAGTGCTACAAGGGAATATATTCTGCATTTAACAGTTACAATATGTTCGAAATCGTTCATTCGCTTGCAAGAATGTTCGGACCTGAAGATTGGACGGTTGCAAGAGGCTCACATCTGTTCAGCTTCTGCGATAATCATGATGTGACCAGAATTGCATCTATACTTGCAAATGAAAAACATATTCCGCTGGTATATGCGATGTGTTTTGGTATGCCCGGAATTCCTGTGGTTTATTACGGAAGTGAGTGGGGAGCAAAGGCTCGCAAAGAGGAAGGCGATCCCGCACTCAGAGCATGCTTTGAGAATCCTGAGTGGAATGAACTCACTGATTTTATATCTAAAATGGCGGAAGCTAAGAAGAATTCAAAGGCTTTGAATTACGGAGATTTTAGATCGATTGTACTCACCAATCGTCAGTGTATCTTCCAAAGATGCTGCGATGGAGAGAGAGTTCTTGTGGCTATCAATATGGATGAGAATCCATATACTGCACATTTTGATGCCGGATGCGGTAAGGCGGTTGATCTTATCACCGGAGCAGAGCATGATTTCGGAGGCGGAAGTGAGCTCCCTCCTTACAGTGCATTTTTCTGGAAGTGCGAGAGATAGGTTCCTTGGGCTATAAGCGCGCCAAATGAGCTTTGATGTCGGGCGAGAGATAAGCTATTGGTAGTTTAGATGATACGAAGAATAAAAGCGGTCGGGTAATCCGGCCGCTTTTTGTATTGGTGCGCCTATTGGCATTTTATTAGAAATTGAAACTGAAAATCAAAAAGTTAAAAATTAGAAAAGCTTTTTGATATTTCCGATTGCATCTGAAGCCTTTGATGCAGCTGTCTTTGCCTTAACGCCTGCAACAACCTGATTGATTACATCATCAGGAAGATCTACGCCGATAACTCCTTCTACAGTCTTGACGGGATCGTTCTTGAAATTAGCGAGCTGCTTGGGATCCTCGGTGATTTTTTTAATAGCTGCCTGTACCTGTGCTTTGATATCCATTTAGTCCTCTACTTTCCTTATCGCTAGGCGATAATTATCAAAAAATAATGTACCTGTAACTAATATACATCGGAGAATTATTATTTTCAAGAACATATCAAAATGCAAATAGTATATTTATACGCATAAAACAGTAAATATTCACAAAATGATGCATAAATATACATTAACCTAAAAGATTTGTGCATAAAAATGAAATATCAGTAGACAAAATTAAAAAAAGTGTTATTCTATAGAAGCAAGTGCTCCGAGGAGCGCTTAGTTTTTCGTTGAATTTTGTTGCGTTTTTTTATACCGAGAGGCTGTCGAAGGGTGAACAGGAATGAATTATACTGTGCGTACAATGACAATTGAAGACTACGATGGAGTTAGGGCATTATGGATGACCATCCACGGTTTTGCAATTAGAAGTATCGATGATTCAAGAGAAGGCGTCGAGAGATTTTTGAGACGTAATCCTACCACTTCGACTGTAGCTGTCGCAGATAACGGCGAGATTGTAGGAGCAATTTTGTGCGGACATGACGGACGCAGAGGATGCCTGTACCACGTATGTGTACGTGAGGACTGCAGAAGAAACGGTATTGGCAAGGACATGGTTGTTTTTTGCATGAATGCACTCAGAGCTGAGGGCATTAACAAGGTTAGTCTGATTGCGTTCTCGGTTAATGATATAGGTAATGCATTCTGGCATTGCATCGGATGGACCGAGAGACTGGATCTTAACTACTATGATTTTACATTGAACGAGGCAAATATAATCGCATTTAATCAGTAATGTGCGAATGAATATTATTAAAGAGGATAAATGATATGAAGCAGATTGAAGGCGGTGTTACCGCAGCAAAGGGTTTTAAGGCAGCTGTTACTGCTGCAGGAATTAAGTATCAGGGAAGAACTGATATGGCTATGGTTACCTGTGATGTTCCCTGTGAGTGCGCAGGTACTTTTACAAGCAATGTAGTTAAGGCTGCATGTGTTCAGTGGGATATGAAGCTTACATATTCAGGTAAGCCTATGCAGGCTGTTGTTGTTAATTCGGGTATCGCAAATGCCTGCACCGGTAAGGAAGGTTTCGATGCGTGTGAAGCTACCGCGAAGGCAGTAGAAGAGACCATGGGTATTCCTTTTGAGAGCGTTGCAGTAGCATCTACCGGTGTCATCGGAATGCAGCTTCCTGTTGAGAAACTTGTTAACGGTGTTAAGGCTATGAGCGCAGAACTTTCTGATACCATGGAGGCAGGTACTGCAGCATCTAAGGCTATTATGACTACAGATACTATCAATAAAGAGATTGCTGTAAGCTTTGAAGTTGGCGGCAAGACAGTTACTCTTGGTGGTATGAGTAAGGGCTCCGGAATGATTCATCCTAATATGTGCACCATGCTCGGATTCCTGACTACAGACCTTGCAATTGAGAAGAAGCTTCTTCAGGAGGCGCTCAGCGAGGTTATACTTGATACTTTCAATATGATTACAGTAGACGGCGATACTTCTACCAACGACACACTTCTTATCATGGCTGACGGACTTGCTCAGAATGATAAGATTACTGAGAAGAACGCTGATTATGATACTTTCCGTGAGGCACTTTTCTTCGTATGCCGCTATCTTGCAAGAAGAATGGCAGGAGACGGAGAGGGCGCTACCAAGCTTTTCGAGGCACAGGTTGTAAATGCCAAGAGTAAGGCTGATGCAAGAACACTCGCAAGAGCGATTGTTGGTTCAAACCTTTCAAAGGCTGCTATTTACGGATGTGATGCTAACTTCGGAAGATTTTTGTGTGCAATGGGTTATTCAGGTGCGCAGTTCGATCAGAATGACGTTGAGCTTTTCTTTGTGAGCAAGGCCGGCAAGCTTCAGGTATTTGACAAGGGAACTCCTCTTGCATTTGATGAAGAGAAGGCTGTTGAAATCATGAAGGAAGAGGAAGTTACCGTATTTGTAGATATGCATGAGGGAATAGAGGAAGCTACCGCTTTCGGATGTGACCTTACTTATGATTACGTTAAGATTAACGCAGATTATCGTTCATAACTGTTTTGGTATAAAGTGAATTCAGAGGAGAAATGAAAAATGGCACAGGATATGACAGATGTAATGAAAAAAGCAGAAACTCTCATTGAGGCACTGCCTTATATTCAGAGATTTAATCGTAAGATTATTGTAGTTAAGTACGGCGGAAGTGCAATGGTAGATCCTGAGCTTCAGAAGAATGTTATTAAGGACGTAACTCTTCTTAAGCTTGTTGGATTTAAGCCTATCATTGTTCATGGCGGTGGTAAGGAAATCAGCCGCTGGGTAAGCAAGGTCGGCAAGGAAGCACAGTTTGTTAACGGACTTCGTGTTACTGATGAAGAGACCATGGAAATTGCTGAAATGGTACTTAACAGAGTAAACAAGAATCTTGTTACTATGGTACAGGAGCTCGGTGTTAAGGCCGTAGGTATCAGTGGTAAGGACGGCGGACTTCTCAAGGTAGATAAGAAGCTTTCGAACGGTCAGGATATCGGATTCGTAGGAGATATCAAGGATGTAGACAGCAAGATCCTTTATGATCTTTTAGACAACGATTTCCTTCCTATCGTTGCTCCTATCGGACTTGATGATAAGTTCCAGACCTATAACATCAATGCAGATGATGCTGCATGTGCTATTGCCAAGGCAGTCGGCGCAGATAAGCTTGTATTCCTTACAGATATTGAAGGTCTTTACAGAGATATCAATGATAAGTCATCATTCATCTCCAGAATTACTGCCAGCGAGGCAGAAGAGCTTATCGACAGCGGAATTATCGGAGGTGGTATGCTTCCTAAGCTTAACAACTGCACTTCAGCTATTCGCGCAGGTGTTAACAGAGTTCATATCCTTGACGGAAGACTTCTTCACTGCCTGCTTCTTGAGATTTTCACCAAGGATGGTATCGGAACCGCTATTATTGCAGATGATGATAATCTTGCTCTTGGTGTTGCAAGAGATGAGTTTTGTAATCACTAATTTTTGTATTTGTTAATGTGCTTTGGATAATAAGGGGTTAGTTATGGGACAGTTAATGGAAAATTATATTGAGGATGCCGAGAAGGCATTGCTCCACACCTATAATCGTTATCAGATTGTTCTGGATAAGGGTGAAGGCGTATATCTTTACGATCTTGAAGGCAAAAAGTATCTTGATTTTGTAGCAGGTATTGCAGTATTTGCGCTTGGCTATGGTAATCAGGAATACAATGATACTTTGAAGGGACAGATCGATAAGCTCCTTCACACATCTAATTATTACTATAATGTACCTGCTATTGAGGCAGCTAAGCGTGTCAAGAAGCTTTCAGGAATGGATCGCGTATTCTTCACAAATTCAGGCGCAGAAGCTATAGAAGGTGCAATCAAGGCAGCTCGTAAGTATGCTTTCCTTAAGGACGGCACTACCGATCATGAGATCATTGCCATGAATCATTCATTCCACGGACGTACAATGGGTGCACTTTCTGTTACAGGTAATGCTCACTATCGTGAGGCTTTTGAGCCAGGTATCGGTAATATTAAATTTGCTGATTACAATGATTTTGATTCTGTTCTTGCTCAGGTTACAGATAAGACTTGTGCAATCATTATGGAGACTGTACAGGGTGAAGGCGGACTTACTCCTGCTACTGAAGACTTCTTAAAGAAAGTGCGTGCGCTTTGTGATGAGAAGGATATGCTTCTTATCCTTGATGAGATTCAGTGTGGTATGGGTCGTACCGGTTATAATTTTGCATGGCAGAAGTATGGTGTAAAGCCTGATATTATGACTTCTGCAAAAGCACTTGGCTGCGGTGTTCCCGTCGGTGCATTTATGATGACTGAAAAAGTAGGTCAGAACTCACTTGTTGCAGGTGATCACGGTACTACTTATGGTGGTAATCCTCTTGCATGTGCTGCAGTTAATAAGGTTCTTGAGATTTTTGAACGTGATGATATCGCCGGACATGTACAGGAGGTTGGCCCTTATCTTTGGGAAAAGCTTGATGAGCTTATGGCTAAGCATCCTCAGATTAAGGAGCACCGTGGAGCCGGACTTATGCAGGGACTTGTATTTGAAGAGCCTGTAGCACCGGTAATCAATAAGGCACTCGAGAATGGACTTATCCTCATCAATGCCGGAACAAATATCCTTCGTTTTGTGCCTCCGCTCGTTATCGAGAAGGCAGATGTGGATGAAATGGTCGCAATTCTTGATAAGTGTATTGATTAATTTATTCTGTAGTCTAAGGGATAAAAATGAGTTTGCAAAAAAGATTTATAAGTGTGATATTAGTAATTCTGCTGGCGGCAGGTGTAATGTTCGCCGGCAGAATGGAGATGAAGAGCCCGGAGGGTGAGGAAGAAATAACTGCATGGTATACGCGAGAAGATACCATATATTTCTGGTACTCAGATCCCGAGCTTTCTGACTATATAAATAAAGCAGCGGTTGATTTCGGTGAGCAGAATAATGTTCACGTTTTTCCTATGCTTATTACAGTAGAAAACTACATAGAAACCGTAAATAAGGCCTCTGTTTATAATGAGCAGATGCCTGATGCGTATTTACTGGATACGTCTGAACTGGAGATGGCAACACTTGCAGGACTGGCAACAGAGATTGACGATGCGGCCGGTGTATGCAACACCGCTAATTTCTCACAGGTAGCGCTCGATGCGGTTACATATGACGGTAAATTGGTAGGATATCCTTTGGCATATAATACAAGTGCTCTCGTATATAACAAAGATTATCTGCACACATGGGCAGAGGAGAAAGCACTTGCTATTTTGCTCGAAGAGGCTGAGGATTATGTCCTTACCGATTATCTGGCTAATGTAAATGCGGAGCTTGAAGAGGCCAACGAGTCAGACTGGGTAACTGAGCTTGATGAGGATGAAGTTGACCACTATGAGATTGATTCAGAGCTGGTTCCCTATAAAGAATTGTCTGATGAAGAGAAGGTGACTGCTCTTGAGAGTAAGACTGCGGAGGTGTATGAGACTGCGCTTCCTCAGACCCTAAATGAACTTCTTACCATAGCTAATACCTTTAATGCACCGGATGGCGCAGAAGGAGTTATGACTTGGGATGTATCCGACATATTCTATAATTTCTGGATGATAGGTGATGTCGTTAATTTGGGCGGTGAATACGGTGATGATGAGAACCAGATTTCGCTCAATAACGAAGGTTCACGTATATGCTTGAATTATTATCAGTATCTCAATGAATTTTTCTATATTGAGGCTGATGCAGTTGATTACGATGATGTGGTAGAGGATTTTATCGACGGTAAGATGCTTTTTACCATTGCATCGGTTGATGTGGTAAATACTCTGAATAAGGCTAAAGAAGATGGCCGAATTGATTTTGAGTATGGATTTGCTATGATTCCGGATATCAACGAGGAAATTTCAAGCCGTAATATGTCTACTACAACTGCGGTTGTTGTAAACGGATATTCAGAGAAAAAGGAACTCGCAAATGCATTTGCTGCTTATCTGGTAAATGATTTTGCGGATGAACTTTACACAAGATGCGGTAAACCGGCAGCCAATATTAAGGCTAACGCTGCATATGAGGACCTGAAGGTATTCGATGCTGAGTATGCGGAGAGCGTACCGCTTCCTAAGATTATTGAACTTGAAAATTTCTGGATGGAATTGGAAGCTCTTTTTGCCAGAATTTGGGATGGAGCTGATATCGAAGAAGAGACTGAAAAATTAGATGAAACAGTTAATCTTTTCTTCTTGTAATGAGTTGCTTCTTACGATATTATTTTAATCAGCAGCAGTACTCCCTCTTTTATGTTAAGGAGGGAATATGAAAATAAAATCACCAATAATAGCATGCGTTATTTTAACGATTTTGTCAGTATTTACGGCATGTTCGGCTCATACAACAACGATTGAGAATATCAGCACTAATGTGGCTGCATCGGTTGTGGATGATGTGCCGGAAGAGGATGAATGTACTGATGAAACGGTAGAAGAAAAAATGATTTTTGTATACGCATGTGGCGCTGTGCTTGAACCCGGAGTTAAATGTGTTCCGGAGGGAAGCAGGGCGGAGTATGTACTTGAGCTTGCGGGCGGATTTGATGAAGGCGCCAATACGATTTACGTTAATCTGGCGGCTGAGGTTTCTGATGGACAGAGACTGTATTTTCCTTATATCGATGAAGATATGAATCAGGAATTGGGAATTCAGGACGCAGGTGGCGAGGGGATGTCACAATCGGGAGATTCATATCCGGTAAATATTAATACTGCCGATGTGAACAGACTGTGCAGTGTGCCCGGAATCGGAGAGACGAGAGCCAACGCAATAATTGAGTACAGAAATAATTACGGCCTGTTTGAGAAGGCTGAGGATATCATGAAGGTGTCCGGTATAGGTGAGGCGACATATGCAAAGCTGGAAGCCTATATATGTGTCCAATAAAGTGTGAAATAAATAGTGAATGTGGAGAGTGTTATGCCCAAGAAGGTTTTGGTTGTAGATGATGAAAAGTTGATAGTAAAGGGAATAAAGTTCAGTCTTGAGCAGGATGATATGACCGTTGATTGTGCTTATGATGGCGAGGAAGCTGTTGATATGGCCAAGAATAACGATTATGACATTATTCTCTTAGACCTTATGCTTCCTAAGTTTAACGGATATGAGGTATGTCAGCAGATCAGAGAGTTCTCTAATGTGCCTATTATTATGCTTACTGCCAAGGGCGAGGATATGGATAAGATCCTCGGACTTGAGTATGGTGCGGACGATTATATAACCAAGCCTTTTAATATTCTTGAAGTTAAAGCCAGAATCAAGGCTATTTTCAGACGCGTAGAGCCTAAAAAGTCTTCAGCCGGTGATAACGGAAGAAATGTTCTTACAAGTGGTAAGATAAGTCTTGATTGTGACGGAAGAAGAGCATTTATTGATGACGAAGAGATTGCACTTACCAGTAAGGAATTTGAAGTGCTTGAGATTCTTATGCGCAATCCTGACAGAGTATATACCAGAGAGAATCTGATGAATCTGGTATGGGGGACCGATTATCCCGGCGATGTCAGAACTGTTGATGTTCATATCAGAAGACTTCGTGAGAAGATTGAAAAGGATTCGGGCAATCCACTTTATGTACACACTAAATGGGGCGTAGGATATTACTTCCTCAACAAGGAAAACTAACGTGAAGGATAAGTTTGAAAAAATATGGGACGTGGTCCGCATGCGAAGCCTGCGGGCCCGTATTTTTTTAATATTGTTACTGATTGGTACAGTACCCAGCATCGTCATGGAGTATTCGATTGTGAAGACTTATGAGGATGAGGCGGTAGAACTGCGCGCTCAGACGGTCCAAAACCAGCTGACGGTTATAACCAACCACCTGGTGGCCAATGATTTCCTGAAGGATTATAACGCACACAGTCCAAATAAAAAGGAATCGCATGAGATCATTGAGGCGGAGCTTGATATGCTGGCCAATCTTTATGAAGGCCGAGTTATGATTATCGAGCCCAATTTTAAGATTGCGCTTGATACATATAACATCTCTGAAGGACGTACCATGATTTCAGAGGAGGTTATTTCCTGCTTTAAGGGAATAAATACTTACCGTTATGATGCTGAGCATGGTTACATCGAGATGACGACTCCGGTTGTGGATACTACTGATGACGGAGATACTGCGATTCAGGGTGTAATGCTTACCAGTATCTCGAATTCGACTATCAAATCGACTATTACGGTTCTTAACAGAATAGCGATTGCAATTGAGATTTTGACAGTAATTCTGGTTATCATTTTTGCATTCTTTATTTCGGGCGTACTGACAAGACCTTTCCAGAAAATTACCAATGCCATTGCAGAGGTTAAGGCCGGCTATAGTAACGAGCCGATCTCGGTAAAATCGTATACTGAGACTGTAAAGATTTCAGATGCTTTTAACCAGTTACTTATACGTATGAAAGCTCTTGATGATTCGAGAGAAGAGTTCGTGGCAAATGTCTCACATGAGCTTAAGACGCCTATGACATCGGTCAAAGTGCTCGCGGATTCGCTGTTGATGCAGCCCGACGCTCCGGCTGAAATGTATAGAGAGTTCATGGAAGATATTGCATCCGAGATTGACAGAGAAAATCGTATTATCACGGACTTGCTCGCATTGGTTAAGATGGATAGAACCAATCAGGATATGAATGTTACCTCGGTCAATATCAATGAACTGACGGAAATGATTTTGAAACGACTAAGGCCCATCGCCCGCAAGAAGGATATAGAGGTGGTGCTTAATTCAAGCCGTGAGATTATTGCAGATATCGATGAAGTAAAGATTTCGCTTGTATTGAGTAATCTGGTGGAGAATGCAATCAAATATAACAAAGACCACGGATGGGTGCATGTTAATTTGGATGCTGATCATCAGTTTTTCACAGTATCTGTTGAAGATTCCGGTATCGGTATTCCTGAGGATGCGCTACCGCATATTTATGAGCGTTTTTATCGAGTGGACAAATCACATTCGCGCGAAATTGGCGGAACCGGACTGGGACTTGCGATTACCAGAAACGCTATTTTGATGCACAGAGGATCTGTGACAGTAACAAGTGAACCGGATGTGGGATCTAATTTTACGATAAAAATTCCACTTACATATTCAGGCAATGTAATTATAGACAAGTAGCTGCGGAGACCGTATGAATAAGAATTGTTTAATGAAAAAATTGAATAATTGCATATGTGTGGTAGCGTTGGCTATATGCATGGTTTTTGCTCTGATCGGATGCGGTGAGCAGACGAAGCCCGGCGGAACTCCGATTTATTTTGTGAGCAACGGAGAGACCGGAATCGAGGCACATTACTTTGATGTTACGGGTGAGACGACTGAGGAAAAAATCAACCAGATGATTGATTTTTTGGGACGTACCCCTGATAAATTAGAGTACAAGGCACCTTTGGCGATGGTGTCAATCAATTCCGTTGTGGTTGATGCTAACAGGGTTACGATTGATTTTAATATAACCTACAAGGAACTCTCCAGCACAAGCGAAGTGCTTGTACGTGCGGCTATTGTTAAGACTATTGTCCAGATTAGTTCGGTCAGATATGTAGTGTTTACTGTTGAGGGAGAACCGTTGGTAGATGCTATGGGACAGACTGTCGGCTGGATGACTGCTGATACATTTATCTATAATGACGGTAATGCTATCAATACTTACGATGAAGTCATCGTAAAGCTCTATTTTGCCAACGAAAGTGGAGATAAGCTTATAGGTGCGTACAGAGATAAGTTTTATTCTACAAACGTACCGCTGGAGATGTTTATAGTCGAGGAACTGATAGATGGTCCGAGCGGACAGGTCGAAGGACTGTATCCTACTATCAATCCCGAGACTAATATCATAAGCGTAAGTACCATCGACAGCGTATGCTATGTGAACCTGGATTCTTCATTCTTAAATGCTGTTAACAATGTGCCTATAGAGAATTCGATATATTCGATTGTTAATTCACTTACAGAACTGACTTCTGTTAAGAAGGTACAGATATTGATAAACGGAGAGATTCCGAGTGTATTTACCTCGTCATATGAGAGAAATACCGAGATGACCACTGTGTTGGAAACCAATACCAGCGAGGAAAATAACTGATGAAGCAAAAAGATGCGCAGCAGTCCTTTGAACAATTGAAAATGCAGCTTCGCACCGGAAGCTTAAAAAATATTGTCCTCCTGTATGGTGAGGAGAGATATCTGCGTAAGCAGTATGCTGATATGATTTTTGCCAAATTCGGTGGTGAGAAAGATGGTATGAATACTCATTACTATGATGGTAAAAACGTTGTTGTGGGGCAGATTATCGATCAGGCTGAGACTATGCCTCTGTTTGCAGATAAGCGTGTCATGGTTTTCAGGGATACAGGGCTGTTTAAGGCCGGCGGTGAGCAGCTGGCAGAGTATATGGAAAATCCCTGCGAGACAGCTGTGTTCATTTTTTGCGAGAGCGAAGTTGATGAGAGAAGCAAGCTGTACAAAGCTGTTGCTCAGAACGGTACGGTTGCACAGATAGATTACCAGACACGAGAGTCCCTTCAGGGTGTAATTGGATCCTTCTTAAAAAAAGAAGGTAAGATGATCAGCGTCAATACAGCCAATAAAATATTGGATAAGACAGGTACCGACATGGCTATGCTTCGAAGTGAGCTTGAAAAGCTTGTCACATATTGCCTGGATCGAGATGTTATTACTGATGAGGATGTAGATACTATATGCAGTGAAAACATCGAGGACAGAATCTTTGATATGCTGGATGCCATTGCCGATAAAAATGCAAACAAGACTATGGAATTGTATTATGATTTGCTCGCATTGAAGGTGCCGCCTATCAAGATGCTTTCTCTTCTTGAAAAGCAATACAATCAGCTGCTTCAGATAAGGCTCTTAAGAGATGACGGCGAGCAGAGGGATGTGATTGCTCAGAAGATGGGCATAAGGGGATATTTCATCAGCAAGTATATGTCACAGGCATCGAGATATTCGGCTGCAGAGCTTAAGAAGATTCTGAAAAGATGTGTCCAGACTGATGAAGATATCAAGACCGGACACATAAGTGATGTGCTTGGAGTAGAGACATTGTTAATATCACTGATATAAGCAGGTGGGAGAATACTAACAGATACAAGCAGATACAAGCAGATATAGGCTGATACAAACGGATATAAACAGATATAAACAACAGATATTAAAATGATAAAAGCTATCGACAGAAAATGTCGGTAGTTTTTTTACTTTATAGCTCCGCGCTGGTCAGCGTAGGGCTTGCATTGGTCAGCGTAGGGCTTGCATTGGTCAGCGTCTGGCTTACATTGGCTAGTTTCGCATCTGCTTTAGTCAGCATTATACAAATCTATATATTTTTTGATGGTAATACAGCTGGGCTTGATATTTATTGTGATAGCGCCACAGTCTATTGTTGAGTAGTAGGTGCATCCATGCTCTTTAAGTCTCTGCAAGGTCTCTGCGTGAGGATGCCCGTAATTATTATTGGCGCCTGCAGATATAAAAGCAAGGCTGGGAGCGGCTGCGGACAGAAAAGCATCAGTGGTGGAATATCTTGAACCATGGTGCGATACCTTAAGAAGAGTTATGGGTGAATGCGGTAAAATTGCATCGTTGAGTAGCTCTTCGCCAAAACCGGATATATCACCGCATAATAGCAAAGTTGTTTTGTAATCTGGATTTTCGTAGACATGGCTGTTGTTAAAGGTTAAGAGTAGACACATGGATGCTTCGTTTGTATCAGGAGATTCAAAGTCTACAGTTGGATGCAGACAATCTATATGTACTGAGCCATAGTCAGCAATATATCCCGAGGATATTAGGGAAGTGTTTGTTTGCGGTGCATTTGTTTGCAAAGCATTTATTTCGAGTGTCTCGCTATTGGCATATTTTGCCAGATACAAATTGTCTATGCGTAGGTTCCACTTTTGACTGTTGCTAAGTAATTCGACAATCCCGTTTATATGGTCATTATCAGGATGGGAGATATAGATAGCGGAAATATGTGAGAAACCATAGTATTTTAATGTACTTTTGATAACGTATTGTCCGACGCCGGATCGGCTGCTGGAGCCTCCGTCTATAATGAGGACATCCTTACTGTCAGTGTAAACCAGGATGCAGTCTCCTTGGCCGACATTTATGAAAATCACACTGTTGGTGGGAAGTGTAGGACTGTTGAACCCTATAATTAAAAGAATAAAAATAACTGGTGTTATGCAAACAATATGGTCACGAATACTGATGATTGATTTGAATAATCTTATTTTAAGTGGTTTTTTTATATATTGCTTAATGTGCGGATACATAACCACGAATAGCCATAAAAGATAATAAAGAATAATAAGCCAAGGTGTCGGCCTTCCGGGATTCCACTGTCCGTGAGGGAACGACTCAAACAGCTCGGCGGAAGCTTTATAGAATCGCAGGATTAGTTCACATATTTTGCCGGGAATATACAGAAAAGGACAAAAGACAGACAAATAACCACATATCATCAGAATGGACATAAGTGGAATTACCATCAGATTAAGGAATGTTGAGAAAAGAGGTATCTCATAGAAAAAGTAAAGCTGTATTGGAAGAGTGGTAATGGTAAGTGATATTCCGGCGAGCAGTGAATTGAGTAACGCGTATAGCAATTTCTTCAGATATCCGGATATTTTTTGCAGATGAGTATCGGGGCAATATCGAGCTTTCGGATGCCAATAATCTGAAGCTATTTTCTTAAGAGATGGATACAGGCAGCAGATACCCGTGACAGAACCAAAAGATAATAAAAAACCACATGAGGTAAGCTGTGAAGGATTGATCAGTAAAATGATTACGGCAACCAATGATAAAGAAGTGAGAGTATCGGTGGTTCGACCGAGCAGCTTAGCCATCATACCGATTATGTATATTCCGATGGCTCTGATGGCAGATATACTCATACCTGTCATGATTCCGAACATAATCAATACAGAAGCACTTATAATTGCCGAGAGTTTTACGGGACATCGTAACCGCCTTAGAAGAGAAAAAATACCAAGACCTATTATGCTGATGTGCAGGCTTGAAATCGATAGAATGTGCGAAATACCTACGCGTTGATAGAGTTCTTTGATTTCAGGGTCTAAGCCGGATTTGTCGCCGAAGAGCAAATCATTCATTATCGATGCATCAACAGGAGAATATGCAGACTTTATTGCAGACATTCCGGCATTTTTTATCAGATATAAGAAGTGCCTTATGGGATAGATACGATTGTCTGTGACAGAGATTTCGGTTTTTCGTAGAGAACCGTATATGTTTATCGCGGCATAGTAGTCGTAGGCATCGAATTCGCCGGGATTGGTTGCATGCGAGAATTGCCTGAATTCTCCGGTGATTTTAACTGAATTACCGATGCGAGGAGGGGTGGTATCGACTAATTCGTCTAAGGATATTGAAAATGTAAACTTGTCAGGGAGAGTGGAAGAAGCTTCTGATGATTGAAAGATTTGCAGATGGTTTATATAGATTTTGTCGGAATCTGTTTTGCAGACCGTGCCGATTACAGTGATGACTGAACCGTGTTCGGGCAGTAAAGCAGAGTTACCTTCTTTGGAAAACACTCCGCAGCACGTAAGAATAACGAGCACAGAAATAACAAAAAGGCAGAATGTGAACAAGGGACGTTTCATGGGGACCTTCCTTATATTTGGATAATTTTATATGATTTTATAATTTTTAGTGAGATTGATTGCTGCTTTGACTAAAGCATTTGATTTTGACAAAAAAGAATTTATTTTTGATACAGAAAACTGTCTTCAAAAGAATAGAATACGGACGGTTGGGTGTCAAGGATAAATTAAACGAAATAAATGATTATTTCGGGCTTTTTTCCTTGATGATATCGCTGAAAATTGATAAAATAACAATGTATGATTTCGCAGAAATACGAAATCCAAAAAGTACACATCAATTAGCATGGAGGATAAGAAAAATGGCTAAAAAAGGAAAAGGTGTTATAACCGAATTTAAGGAGTTTATCAGCAGAGGAAACGTGCTGGATATGGCAGTTGGTATCATCATTGGTTCTGCTTTTACAGCAATTGTTAATTCACTTGTAGCTGATATCATCAATCCGTTAATCAACTCAATCTTTGGTGGATTCGGATTCGCTACAATGGGATTCTCTATCAAATTCCCTTGGATTACCTGGCTCAATGAAGAGTTCGACGCTCATATTGCATATCCTTATTTTGCAATCGGCGCTTTCATCGCTGCAATCATTTCATTCTTCGTAACTGCAATTGCTTTGTTTGGACTTATTAAGCTCATCAACAAGATTAAGGAATCTGGTAAGAAAAAGAAGCCCGAGGAAGCACCTGCAGCTCCTACTACCAAGATTTGCCCTTACTGCAGAACCGAGATCGACATTCAGGCTACTCGTTGCCCTCACTGCACATCAATGTTAGAGCAGTAATTATCACTTGAGTGAGTTTTAGTAGCAGTTGACCTTAGTTTTTCGGAAGCCGTTTTATGAAAAGATTTTTGCTTGTCGCTGCAGCGACAGTACTGGTATGTGCCGGACTGTTAACAGGCTGCGGAAGCGATAATACGAAAACTGAAGAAGGTATGCAACAGATCAGCGCATTACAGTATGCTAATGCGCTGGCTCTTTTTGATGAGGCGGAAGAAGGCGGGGAGGACTCGCGACTTATTGCTCGCGGAAGAGGAATTGCGTATCTTGGACAAGCCAGATACAGCGAGGCTGTGGAATGTTTTTTACAGGCACTGTCGTTGAGTAATGGCTTTGTCCAGGATATGGATCTTGATATTAATTTCTATCTGGCTGAGAGCTATATAGGAATGGGTGATTACGTAGCGGCCGAGGATACATATACTGCTATTCTCGGACTGTATGAAAAACCGCAGTGCTATTACTTAAGGGGAAATGTGAGACTGCTTCAGGGAAGTCTTACTGCGGCGCAGGATGATTTCAAACGCGCCATAGCCATGAACCCCAAGGATGTGGACATGATTATCAAGATATACGAGTCACTTCAGAAGCATGGTTATCGTGAAAACGGACTTGAGTATCTTGACAGTGCACTTGCCAGCTACGAGAAGAGCATGAGTGCGCTGAACAGAGGCAGGATTTTTTATTACAAAGAAGAATATCAGTCGGCAGCAGTTGCCCTAGAGGAAGCTCGCGCTGCCGATAATAATAGTTCCGACGCAACGCTTTATCTGGGAATGACTTATGAAGCGGTCGGAGAAAATAATTATGCATCAAATGTTTATGAGAGCTATCTGGCAAGAAATCCGGGTGATGCGTTTGTACACAATCAGCTGGCGGTATGCCGAATGAAGCTGGGCGATTATGACGGCGCGCTCTCAAGTATTCAGGCGGGTATGCAGGTTGGTGATCCTGCGGTAATGCAGACACTGGCTTTTAATGAAATAGTTATATATGAGTATCTTGGCGAGTTTCAAAAGGCGGATGCATTAATAAATGCATATCTGGAATTGTATCCGAGTGATGAGACAGCCATCAGAGAACAGATTTTCTTAAATACGAGGTAAATTATGATTAACAAGCTTATTGAAAAGATTCAGAAAACTCAGGCACCTATCGTTGTAGGACTTGATCCCATGCTTAAGTATGTGCCGGAATATATTCAGAAGAAGGCTTTCGCAGAGTATGGTGAGACTCTTGAAGGCGCTGCTGAAGCAATTTGGCAGTACAACAAGGGAATCGTAGATGCAGTATATGATCTTATTCCTGCAGTTAAGCCTCAGGTTGCTATGTACGAGCAGTTCGGCATTCCCGGATTGATGGCTTTTAAGAAGACATGTGATTACTGCCAGGAGAAGGGACTTGTAGTTATCGGCGATATTAAGAGAGGTGACATCGGATCTACTTCTGAGGCATATGCAATCGGACATCTCGGAAAAGCTAAGATCGGAGCTAATTCAATCGCAGGCTTCAGCGAGGATTTTGTAACTGTTAACCCTTATCTCGGATCAGACGGTGTTAAGCCTTTCATCAAGGTATGCCAGGAAGAGAAGAAGGGAATTTTCGTTCTCGTTAAGACATCTAATCCCAGCAGCGGAGAGTTCCAGGATCGTATCGTTGACGGCAGACCTTTGTATGAGCTCGTAGGTGAGAAGGTTGCTGAGTGGGGCGCAGAGTGCATGGGTGATTCTTACAGCTATGTTGGCGCGGTAGTAGGTGCTACATATCCTGAGCAGGGTAAGATTCTTCGTAAGATTATGCCCAAGACCTTTATCCTTGTTCCCGGATACGGAGCACAGGGTGGTAAGGGTGCTGACCTTGTTCACTTCTTCAACGAGGATGGACTCGGAGCAATCATTAACTCTTCAAGAGGAATTATCGCAGCATATCAGCAGGAGGCTTATGCTTCATACGGTGAGACCGGTTATGCCGATGCATCACGTGCAGCAGTAATTGCTATGAAGGAAGATATCGCTCAGGCACTTTCAAACAGATAGTAATTTATAAATATAAGAGTTTATTTCATCAATGGGGATTAGATGAACTAAATGTATTAAAGGGGTAAATATGAAATACGATGTAATTATTATAGGAGCAGGACCCGGTGGTATATTCTCGGCATACGAGCTTGCAAAAAAAGCTCCTCAGCTTAAGGTCGCAGTTTTTGAGGCAGGATTTCCGCTTGAGAAAAGACACTGCCCCATTGACGGAGATAAGGTAAAATCCTGCATTAAGTGTTCTACTTGTGCAATTATGAATGGCTTCGGCGGAGCCGGTGCTTTTTCTGATGGAAAATATAATATTACAAACGATTTCGGTGGTACCCTTCATGAGTATATCGGCAAGGCAAAAGCACTTGAGCTGATGCAGTATGTTGATGATATCAACGTATCTCACGGAGGAGAGAATACTCACATGTTTTCTACCGCGGGAAGTGAATTCAAGAAGCTTTGCATGCAAAACAAGCTTACTCTTTTGGATGCTTCAGTTCGTCATCTTGGTACTGATATCAATTATGTGGTGCTGGAGCAGCTCTATGCCGAGCTTAAGGATAAGGTGGAATTCAGATTCCTTACACCTGTCAAGGAAATTGAGCACCTTGAAGACGGATACAGAGTTATATACGGAGACGGTGAGTTTGCAGAATGTGACAAGCTCATCGTATCTGTAGGACGTAGCGGAAGTAAGTGGATGGAGCAGGTATGTAAGAAGATGGATATACCTACAAGCTCTAACCGAGTAGATATCGGTGTGCGCGTAGAAATCCCTGCAGAGATTTTCTCTCATCTTACAGATAAGCTTTACGAGAGTAAGATAGTATATCGTACAGCAAAATTCGAGGATGCCGTACGTACTTTCTGTATGAATCCCAATGGTATTGTTGTAAATGAAAATACGAATGGTATTGTTACCGTTAATGGACACAGCTTTGAGGATCCCTCGAAGAAGACTAACAATACCAACTTTGCACTTTTGGTTGCAAAGCATTTTTCAGAGCCTTTCAAGGACAGTAACGGATACGGTGAAAGTATTGCGCGTCTGTCAAACATGCTTGGCGGTGGAGTAATTGTTCAGCGCTTCGGCGATCTTGAAAGAGGAAGAAGAAGTAACTGGAAGAGAATAAATGAGGGTATGGTTCAGCCTACTCTTGCGGCTACACCCGGTGATTTGAGCCTCGTACTTCCTAAGAGAATTCTTGATGGAATTATTGAGATGATCTATGCTTTGGATAGAATTGCACCCGGTACCGCTAACGATGATACATTGCTCTATGGTGTGGAAGTTAAGTTCTACAATATGGAGGTTAAGCTCAGTGAGAGACTCGAGTGCAACTATCCCGGAATGTTTATTATAGGAGACGGTAGCGGAGTTACTCACTCACTGTCACATGCGTCGGCAAGTGGTGTTTATGTAGCTGACATAATTGCTTCAGAGGCTTAGTTTTTGCACTGAAAAGCGATGAACATTTTGCATCGAAATATAGTGAAAATATGCTACGAATGTCGTATTTTCACTGTTTATATGAAAAAAACTGTGTATTTTCGGTAATTTTTTCTTAATATTTTTTTAATAAAATATGTACATTTAGTTTTTTTATGATAGAATATTAACACTTGTGTCAGTTTTTTATGTCATTTTTTAAATAACTATCACCTAATGTATTGTGAGGGAGACGCTATGGATAATGATATTGAATATATGAAAAATCTCATGACACAGTACAAAGCAGATATCGAACCATTACTTAAGTATCTGCCTTGGCTTCGTGAAGCGACAGCAGCATCAGCTATGACAATGTACAGAGGTGATTCAAACGATGAGGGAACATTGGCGTTTCCGGTATATGATTCGACTCTCTTGAGCTTTATCAGAGTGGCAACTGATTCTGCGTTGATGGATCGCAATTATCCTTATGTATATACCAGAAAGCGCATCACTACTCATGAGCAGGAGCGTGACACTATTGTCGCCTGCACATATAAAGAGTGGGATGTATTAAAGGGCATTTTTTCTAAATATGTGCTTGGCGGAAGAACAAAAGGTGTTCTTTGGAGCCAGGGAGTATCCGAGCAGATTTTCTGTCTTGTTCTTGAGAAAATGGATGAGATCGTTACAGAGTGGGATGCTGAGAGAAATATAGATGCTCAATAAGTCGTTGTTAAAGGGGTTTTGTTAAAATGGGTGATAAATCAGCCAGAAAAAAACAATATATAATAGATAAAGCCAGAGAAGTATTCATGGAAAAGGGATATAAGACTGTAACCATGAAGGATATCGTAGATATCTGCGAGATTAGCCGTGGTGGTCTTTATCTTTATTTTGACAGCACCCGTCAGTTGTTCTTGGAAGTAATCAAAGCAGACGAAGAGAGCGGAGAGGATGTATTCGGAGGTAAGATTTCCGAGGAGTCGACCGCGGCAGAGATTCTTGTTCTGTTCCTGGTTGAGCAGAAGAAAGAGATTCTTAAAAAGAAGGACAGTCTTGCCAAGGCAACGTATGAGTTCTACTTTGAAGGACGCCCCGACAAGAAGGACGATGTCATCAGAATGGATTTTGATGAGGCTGTAAAAGTTCTTCAGAAGATTATTGAGATGGGTATTGAGAACGAAGAATTTGTATGTTCAAATTCTTTGGACGCTGCAAGAAATATTATGTTCACCGTAGAGGGTCTTAAGATTACTGCACAGACAATCGGAATCAGTTCTGATGTACTTGATAAGCAGTTCTTATACATACTTAGCACTCTTGGTGTTGAAAATGATGCATAATTAAAATAATGCATAACTGTTATTGATAATAGCGGAAATATTCGAGCAGGAGACCCAATCTCCTGCTCGTGTTAGTTTAGAGGATGTACAGATGATAGAAACAGTTCTGGAAGTTGAACTTCCTGTTGGCGAGAAAGTCAAAATTGTCAGAAACAGAATAATGCCTCAGCTTGAGATTAATTCTCCAGGCCGATTGTCGCTTGTGAGCGGTATTCACGGAGATGAGATTGAGGGCCAGTATATCTGTTATGAGGTAGCCAGAAGAATAGAGGAGCATCCGGAATGTCTTGTAGGTATTGTAGATATTTATCCTGCGCTTAATCCTTTGGGAATCGATCTCGCGAGCAGAAATAATCCGATGACTCATATGGATATGAACAGAAGCTTTCCGGGAAATGCAGTGGGTGACCATGCTGACAGAATCAGCAGTGCGATTATCGACAGCATTATCGGTTCAGACATCTGTATTGATATTCATGCAAGTGATATTTTTGTAAGAGAGATTCCGCAGGTTAGATTGAGCGATACATTTGCGGAACAGTTGCTTCCGCTTGCGAAGCTTACCAATGCAGATATGATTTGGATGAATGCGACTGCGACTGTGCATGAATCCACATTGGCTCATGCGCTGAATATAATGAATGTTCCGACACTTGTGCTTGAAATGGGACAGGGACATCAGATTAACAGAGATTACGGACATCAGATAGTTGACGGTATTTTTAATATTTTGTGCGAACTCGGAATGTGGACAGGTCCCAGACCTCGCACCCATATTCCAGCAATATCGAGTGATGGCTCAGTAGAGTTTGTAAGAAGTAAAATGGGTGGCCTTTTCCTGCCTACTACAGAGCATAATCATTTTGTAAAAGCCGGAGAAATAATTGGTGAGCTTATAGATCCCATAAGTGGTAAAAAACTTATGGATATTACCGTTGAAAAATCAGGACTCCTTTTCACACAGAGAATTTATCCTGTTGTTTATGAGGGAGATTTGTTGGCGCGTATTCTTACGGATGCGTTTTAGTGAATAAATAATCGAGGATTGGTGTATTAATGCAGGAAGTAGAAATCAGCAGACTTGTATCGCCGTATCGTGATGATATGGTAATAAAAGGATATCAGTTCGGACATGGTGAGAAGGCAGCATGTATTGTTGGGCCGGTTCGTGGTAACGAGATTCAACAGATGTATATCTGTAGTCAGCTTGTCAGAGCACTCAAGGAACTGGAGAATAACGGATGTGTATCTGCCGGTAAGCAGATTATGGTTATTCCCTATGTCAATTCACATTCAATCAACGTGGAGAGACAGTTCTTCGGAGTAAAAGGCGTGGATATTAACAGAAGTTTTCCCGGAAATGATTACGGTGAGCCTGTTTCAAGATTGTCAGGAAAGCTTTTGGATGAGATTAAGGATTATACCTATGGTATTCAGTTCACATCTTTTTATCAGAGAGGTGAATTTGTTCCTCACGTGCGAATGATGGAGACAGGATATCAGAATACTTCACTTGCCAATCTTTTTGGACTACCGTATGTGGTAGTAAAGCATCCACTTCCCATCGATACCACAACACTTAATTACAACTGGCAGGATGATAATACCTGTGCATTCACATTGTTTACCAACTGCAATGAGAGCATAGATGAGACATCTGCGCGACAGGCGATAGCTGCAGTTTTACGATTCCTTAAGAGAATGGGAATTATCAGATATGAGAGCCATTCGGGATATATAAGTCATGTTATTTATGAGCAGGATATGACAGAGATTTATATAAATCATGCAGGTTTGTTCCGCAGTAAGGTTAAATGCGGAGATGATGTAAGGTATGGAATGGAGCTTGCGGAGATCATAGATCCCGGTGATGGTTCTGTTAGAGAGGTCATTACCGCACCTACGGACGGTATAGTTTTCTTTGCTCATAACAGTGCTCTTGCGACACAGTATGACATAGCTTACCGATTAATTCACAGACTTCATGAGTAATTTTCATGGGATTCATAAATAGTTACGCACGCTTCATGAATAATTGAGTACACAGATTCTCAATGTTGTTAATAACATAAATTCTTAATGATATTTTATATTTATTTTATTGATGTACCGGTGAATATGGGTAATAATAGTGCAGGGAGAAATTCTCCCTGCTTTTTTGTGTACACGACGAGGAAAATATATCGAACTTGTTCGAATGTATTTGACGACCGTGATACAATCCCGAAACAAGCGTAGCGATTTCGGGATTTCTGAGGTATTGTGTTATGAATAGATTTAGAAACTGGCTTGTCAGATTTATGTACGGAAGATATGGACAGGACGCATTGGGAAGATTCCTGATGGGGGTATGTCTGGTACTGTGCATTGTCTCAATATTTAACAGCTATGTATATATTGCCACCTTGCTTTTAATTGGTGTGACATATTACAGAATGATGTCGAGAAATTTTGTAGCCCGAAGACGTGAGAATGAGAGATTTCTCAAGATGACAGCCGGGATAAGAAGACAGTTTGGAAAAATAATGAATTCTGTCAGGAGAAATAGTGCGAACAGCTATGAAAGACAGAACTATAAGATTTTTAAGTGCCCTCAATGCAAGCAGAAGCTCAGACTTCCCAGACACAGAGGCAAGATTGAAATAAGATGCAGAAAATGCGGCAATCAGTTTATCAGAAGGACTTAATAGTATTAAGTTTATCAGAAGAATGTAATGGCAATTAGTTTATCAGAAGGATTTATTATATGTTTGGATATATAACGATAAATAAATCTGAGCTTAAGTTCAGAGAATTTGACGTATATCATTCATATTACTGTGGATTGTGCAGATGTCTGAAAAACGAATTTGGAGCATTCGGGCAGCTGACACTTTCTTTTGATATGACTTTTGCGGCACTGCTTTTATCTTCTCTGTACGAGCCGGAAAATGAAATGCGTTATTGCCGATGCATAGCGCATCCGATAGGCAAGCATCTTATGTGTCGTAACGGTATTATGGATTATTTGGCAGATATGAATGTACTTTTGACAATCTATAAGTGCGAGGATGACTGGAGAGACGAGAAGAAGCTTCACAAAAAGTTATACGGAGACTTGTTGGATTGCAAGTGTAATAAAATTAGGGAAAAGTACAGTGACAAGGAAATATTTATAAAAGATAAGCTCGCCAAAATGTCAGAACTTGAAGCGCAGAAAAGTGATGATGTCGATGGCATGGCCGGATTGTTCGGCGAAATAATGAGCGAGGTATTTGCTTATAAAAACGATGAGTGGACTGATAATCTGAGAGCCGTTGGTTATCATTTGGGTAGATTTATTTATATCCTTGATGCATATGATGATCTGGAAAAGGATATAAAAAAGAAAAATTACAATCCTTTAATTGTACGTAAAAATGATTTAGATTTTGATGAAAGAGTTCAGGAAATTCTAACCATGATAATGTCCGACTGTTGTCGTGAGTTTGAGATGCTTCCTATCATTGAAAATGCAGAGATACTCAGGAATATTTTATATTCAGGTGTATGGAACAGATACGAGGAAGTAAAATCTGAACGAAATAAGAGGAAAAAGTGATGGATCCTTACTCGATTTTGGGAGTGTCAAGAAATGCTTCCGAAGATGAGATAAAAAAAGCATACAGAGCATTAAGTCGTAAATATCATCCCGATGCAAACGTGAATAATCCGCATAAGGAGCTTGCTGAAGAAAAGTTTAAGCAGATACAGGCTGCTTATCAGCAGATTATGAAAGAACGCACCGAAGGATATTCCGGAGGCTACAGCGGATCCGGCTATGGCGGGTCAGGCTACGGCGGTTCCGGATATGGCGGTTCCGGTTATGGAGGATCTCCGTTTGGCTCGGGATTCGGAAGCTGGAATGGTCGTGGTTTTGAATACGGATATGGCAATAGAAGTGCCAATACCGGTTATGAAGAGGATGTCAGACTCAGGGCAGCAGGCAATTATCTTAGAAGCGGTTATTATAAAGAGGCCAGAACTACCCTGGATAATATGGAGTCGGAACAGCGTAATGCACGCTGGTATTTCTATAGTGCTGTAGCTCATGCCGGAATGAACAATACAGTATCAGCAATGGAACACGCGCGTAAGGCTGTAGAACTCGAACCCGGAAACGCAGAGTATCAGAGATTTCTTACCCAGCTTGAGAGTGGTGTTAATTGGTATGCACAGAGACAAAATACATATGGTTATGCTCCGAGAAGCGGACCAAATCTGTGCGTGAGATTGTGTATTGCTAATATATGTCTCAATTTATGCTGTGGCGGAACCGGTTTTTATTGCATTTAGTATTTTTGTATATTTTTTATTGCATAGAGTATTTAGTTATTCCCAAAGGACGATTGTATCTTCTGCAATCGTCTTTTTTAGGTTGACCAGTCGCTGGTTTTCAGAGCCACGGAATTTAAGCATGAGGTTTCTTTTTTCATCAACGAATTCACCATCAACCAGCACATCAATCAGATTAAGAAGGCGAGCCAGTTCTTCGGAATCAGATGCGGGTGAAGTGCAGTCGATTGCTCTGTTCCTGGGTAGCTCTTCTACAGAAGGAACTCTGTCAGAATCCCAAATGCCTGCGGATGCAAGTAATTCCTCTGTGAGGTAACCGGTGTAGCACCATATGGTTTTGTACGGATACAGCTGATGAATCTGTTCTGCCAGCTTTAAGATTTCTTTGCGATTGGCAGGCTCCATTGGTTCACCACCAAGAAAAGTTATGCCGGCCACGTAAGAAGGCTTGAGTGACTCGATTATTTCATCGGTGATGGCATCTGTGTATAGCTCTCCATAGTTGAACTTCCAGGTCTCCTCGTTAAAGCAGTTTTTGCAACAGTGAGTACAACCGCTGACAAAGAGATTAACTCTGACTCCGGGGCCGTTCGCAACATCATTCTTTTTTAATGAACCGTAATACATAGGTTATCCTCTTGGGTATCTGTGAAAAAAAGAGCAGGCAATTAAGTCTGCTCTTTTGGTTATGTTTACTTGATTATCAATGAGTCGGATACAGGAATTAGAGGTGAAGAACACGCTCCTTGATTTCCTGTGTACGTCCCTGATTCCAGAACTGAGTTCCGATGTAACCACAGGTACGTCTTGCAACATTGAGCTTGTTCTGATCGGTGTTGCCGCAGTTAGGGCACTTCCAAATCAGCTTGCCGTCCTCATTTTCATTGATTTCAATCTCACCGTCGAAACCACATTCCTGGCAGTAATCACTCTTGGTGTTAAGCTCTGCATACATGATGTGGTCATAGATGAACTGCATGATTGAAAGTACAGCATCAAGGTTACCCTGCATGTTGGGAACCTCTACATAAGAGATAGCACCGCCGGGTGAAAGTACCTGGAACTTAGACTCGAGAGCAAGCTTTGAAAATGCATCGATGTTCTCAGTTACATGTACATGATAGCTGTTGGTGATATAGTTTCTGTCAGTTACGCCGGGGATAATTCCGAAGCGCTTCTGGAGACATTTAGCGAACTTATATGTAGTACTCTCAAGGGGAGTTCCATAGAGAGAGTAGTCAATATTTTCTTCAGCCTTCCAACGAGAAGTGTACTCGTTGAGCTTTTTCATAATCTGAAGACCAAGCTCTTCACCCTGGGGCTCGGTAAGCTTTTTGCCGATAAGGCTGTATACGCACTCCCAAAGACCTGCATATCCAAGTGAGAGAGTAGAGTAACCGCCGGTAAGGTACTTGTCAATGGTCTCACCCTTTTCAAGACGAAGGAGAGCACCGTGCTGCCAAAGAATAGGAGCAACATCGGATACGGTTCCCTTAAGTCTTTCGTGACGAGCCTGAAGTGCACGATGGCAGAGCTTCATGCGGTCATCAAAGATTTCCCAGAATCTGTCGAGATTCTTTTCTGCTGAAAGTCCGATGTCAACAAGGTTAACGGTAACAACACCCTGATTGAAACGACCGTAATACTTAGGCTTGCCGTTCTCATCAACATAAGGTGTAAGGAAGCTTCTGCAACCCATGCAGGTGTAGCAGTGACCTTCACCGTTCTTGTCGATCTTGTTCTGCATCATAATCTTTTCAGAGATGTAGTCAGGAACAAGACGCTTAGCGGTACACTTTGCAGCGAGCTTGGTGAGATAGTAATATTTGCTGTCCTCACGGATATTATCTTCCTCAAGAACATAGATGAGCTTAGGGAATGCAGGTGTAATCCAGATACCCTTCTCATTCTTAACGCCCTGATATCTCTGGCAGAGCATTTCTTCGATGATAAGAGCAAGGTCATCCTTTTCCTGCTCGTTGCGAGCTTCGTTGAGGTACATAAATACGGTAACGAAAGGAGCCTGACCATTGGTGGTCATAAGGGTAACAACCTGGTACTGAACCATCTGAACACCGTTACGTACTTCCTCGCGGAGACGCTTCTCGGTGATGGTGTTGATTTCTTCTTCAGTAATATCAGCCTTGATAGCAGAGAACTCGGTGATTACCTGCTCGCGAATCTTTTTACGGCTGATATCTACAAAGGGAGCGAGATGAGTAAGTGAAATACTCTGTCCGCCGTACTGGCATGAAGCAACCTGAGCGATAATCTGTGTAGCGATATTACATGCGGTTGAGAAGCTGTGGGGCTTTTCAATCATGGTGCCGCTGATAACAGTTCCGTTCTGGAGCATATCCTCGAGGTTAACGAGATCACAGTTATGCATATGCTGAGCAAAATAGTCAGCATCGTGGAAGTGGATAAGTCCCTGCTCATGAGCCTGAGCAATGTCGCTGGGAATAAGGAAACGACGGGTAATATCCTTACTTACTTCACCTGCCATATAGTCACGCTGTACGCTAACGATTGTAGGATTCTTGTTAGAATTTTCCTGCTTAACTTCCTCGTTATTGCACTCGATAAGGCTGAGAATCTGTTCGTCGGTAGTATTAGACTTACGAACCATCTCTCTCTTATAACGATAGGTGATATAGTGACGTGCAACTTCAAAAGCGCGGCGGTTCATAATCTGATTCTCAACGATATCCTGGATTTCTTCCACGCTGAGTGATCTGTTCATATTTGATACAGCGATTTCTACGTCTTCAGCAATTCGGCGAATCTCAAGATCTGACATACGGTCGCTGGGGATAACTGTGAGGTTAGCCTTGGAAACCGCGGTAATGATTTTCTGACTGTCGAATTCTACTTCCGCACCGCTTCTTTTGATGATCTTCATTTGTTTCTCTCTCTCTCAAAAAAACTATTTGTTTAATACGTTGACGGCTAAAAATGGGCAAATCTACCCATATAGCCTACGAGAATTTATTTTAACAACATATAGTGGCTTTGTAAATAATAATAGCCTATATATTGTGGGAAAAAATCCTGCGAAAAGTTTGTGCAATATTACGATTTTTATTTTTTTCAATAGATTTTGGTCCCATTATTGAGGCAAATTATGCGATTTTTAATGATATATGGCTGGATTTGTATTTACAATTTCGGTAGATATGCTGTTGTGGCAGATACAAGATATAGTATTCACATAATACAATATGTAGTGGTAGTGGTAGGATATTAATTATGGATACACAAGTTTTCAATATGTGCTATAATAGGTGTCGCAATTCGCATAGCTTAATATATTAAGGAAAGAGGACAGAAATGTTACCTAAAATAGGAAGAAACGATCCCTGCTGGTGTGGCAGCGGTAAGAAATATAAGACTTGTCATGAACCCTTTGATGCAAAAATAAAGAAGTACAAGATGATGGGGGCACATGTTCCGGATCACAGCATTATCAAGACACCCGAGCAGATTGAGATGATTAAGAAGAGCTGCAAGGTTAATGTTCAGATTCTTGATACTCTTGATAAAGAAATTTGCGAGGGCATGGAGCTTTCGAAAATTGATGACATTGTAAACGAGGTGACATATGCAGCAGGAGCAATCCCTGCACCTCTTAATTATGAAGGATATCCCTATAGTGTGTGCACATCCGTTAACGATCAGGTGTGCCATGGTTATCCGCACAAGGGCGTATATCTGAAGAATGGTGATATAGTTAACTGCGACTGTTCTACTATATTAAATGGATATTTCTCAGATTCTTCCAGAATGTACTGCATCGGTGATGTCAGCCCTGAGAAAAAGAAGCTGGTTGATACTACCAAGGAAGCTATTTATGCAGGCCTTGAGAAGGTACAGCCCTGGGGATTTTTAGGAGATGTCAGCCAGGCAGTTCATGATTACTGTTATGACAGAGGATATACTGTTGTAAGAGAAATAGGTGGACACGGAATCGGACTTGAGTTCCATGAGGATCCATGGTGCGGATATTTTTCAAAGGCAGGAACAGATATGCTTCTGGTGCCCGGTATGATGTTTACCATCGAGCCAATGGTCAATATGGGTAAGGAAAAGATATACACCAACAAGGAAAATGGTTGGGAGGTATACACTGCAGACCATATGCCTTCAGCTCAGTGGGAGATAATGGTAATGGTGACAGAGGATGGACATGAGGTCCTCAGCTGGTAGTTTGTTATTTAGCCTTTGGCGTGTGTATGATTTAATCGCTAAAGGCTTTATTATTTATTATTAATAAAACTAAGAAAAACAGATTTGCTGAATAATAAAATAGAAAGTAGAGAGTGGGCAATCTATGGAAGAAAAATTAAAAACGGAAAAGAAAAAGACAAGATTTATACCGGTTATTATTGCATTGATTATTGCTGTTGCGGCGATAGTTATTGTGTGCGTGATTGTAGCCAATGGTACATCTGCAAAAGTTAATCGTTTGCATAAGACTGCAGAAAAATATCTTTCAGAGATGAATTATGAGCAGGCAATCGCGACATATTTAGATATTATTGAGATAGATCCTAAAAATGTTAAAGCGTATATCGAACTTGCTGAGATATATGTGGAGGTGGATAGAGTTGCTGATGCATTTGAGATTTTGAATGCAGGATATGAGGTTACTGAAGCCGAGGAGATTAAGGAAGCAATAGATAACCTGAGTGAAGAGTATCCTGATTTTGTGGATAGTGTTTCGGGTGGTGCGGAAGAAGTCACCGGTGGTAATGAAACTTACAATAATAATAGTAATAGTAATGGGCCGATTAATGATGTTTGGGATGAGTACTATTTGGATGATGAGATTGCCTATGGCGAATGGTATAAGGAGATTACTGCATTATGCGGTCAGATGAGACCTTCATGCTTGTATTTTAATTCATATGACATATATGAGAAATTATTTGCTCAAGCACGTGAATATATAGATAACGGACATGATACTGAAAAGAAAAAGGAAATTGTAGGTATGATGCTCAACTTCTATTTCTTTTATTACAATTTCTTCGCTGATGATTATGTAGAATTCAATAAGATATACTATGAGTTAGAGGGAAATCCCGAACAGTTTAATGTTGATTTTGAATCGGATGAATTTACTGTATTGTATGATGATGACGGATATTTGGAATATCATAGAAGTGAGGCTTGCGAGGCTTATTATGAAAATAAGAAGCGTGTAAGGGAAGTTTTTATTAAGGCAGATTATATAGATTATATAAGTTATACATATGATGAATTTTCATGTCTTGTGAGAGAAGAAGAGAAGTATGTTTATTATGATGGTTCTGTTAGTTACTTTTTGTTCATAAATGAGTATGACAGAGAGAATAATATTATTTATCGCAGGCATTACACTTCTTATGATGAGCAGTATAATGCTGATGTTCAAAACGGAGATGTGTGGACATTTTTCCTGGATGAGTATGGCCGTGAAATAGAGAGTAGAGAGTATATTTTTACTAATGAAACTATATATTTCACTTATGATTATGATTATGACAGTAAGAAATGGTCATATGAAGTTAGATCTGAATAGAAATTTATACGGCATTAAGCTTAAAATAATTAAGAATAATAATGTGAATGTGAGGAGTTAATGGCAGAAGAAGCTTTCTCAGAGTCCCTTTATGCGGACCTTGATATAAATGAAGAAATAAAAAGAGCGGTTGCGGACATGGGGTTTGTCAAGCTGACCCCCATACAGGAGCAGGCAATACCAGCGTTACTCACAGGCCGCGACGTAATAGGACAGGCTCAGACCGGTACCGGTAAAACTGCGGCTTTCGGACTCCCTATCCTTCAGATGGTGGATCCAAGTGTTAAGAGCCTTCAGGCAGTTATACTGTGTCCCACGAGAGAACTTGCGGTTCAGGCGACCAACGAAATCAGAAGTTTTGCAAAATATATGCATAATGTAAAAACTCTTACTGTGTATGGAGGACAGGATATCTCTATCCAAATTCGCGGTCTTAAAGGGGTGCAGATTATTGTCGGCACGCCCGGTAGAGTGATGGATCATATGCGCCGCCATACCATCAAGATGGATTCTGTTAAGCTGGTTGTTTTGGATGAGGCTGATGAGATGCTTAAGATGGGCTTCCGTGAGGACATGGAGGTCATTCTCGGGGCAATTGAACAGGAACACCAGACCTGTCTGTTTTCTGCTACTATGCCCGATGAAATCTTAAAAATCACGGGTCAGTTCCAGAATGATCCTTTGTATATCAAGATTACAAAAAAAGAGCTTACAATCGATCGTATCGCGCAGTATTACTATCCTGTGAAGCAGGAATATAAGACCTTGGCTCTCTGCAGACTTATCAAATATTACAATTACAACAGAAGTATTATTTTCTGCAATACCAAGGGGATGGTTGATGAGCTGGCAGCTTATCTTGTAAATGAAGGATATGCAGCGGCAGGACTTCACGGTGACCTGACTCAGAAGCAGAGAGATTCGGTTATGGGACGCTTCAGAAGCGGAAGCTTAAGCATACTTATTGCAACGGATATTGCGGCAAGAGGTATTGATGTAGATAATGTCGAAGCGGTATTTAACTATGACATACCTCTTGAGACAGAGCATTATGTGCATCGTATCGGAAGAACCGGAAGAAGCGGAAAAGAAGGTACATCACATACACTTTGCAGAAGCAAGGATTTTAGAAGAATCAGAGATATTGAAGCTGTTTGTCACACTAAGATGGAAGAGAAAAAAATTCCGGGTGCAGGCGAGATAAAAAAAGCGCGTGAGCTTAAGGTGCTTAACAATATCTTAGAGGTATACAAGGCACAGTGTGCGGAAGCTAAAGAAGCGGCGCAGGCAGCAGCATTACAAAATGAAGCTGAAGGCTATGTGGATACCACCACGCCCAGCACTGCTATTGATAAGATGGTAAAAGTTCTCAGAGTTTTTTGTGAGAAGAATGAGATTGATGTGGAGAAATTTGCGGCTTCATTCCTTATAAAGGAACTGGGAAGCTTGTCAGCTTCAGATGGAGAGGAAGAGCCGGAGATCAATCTTGCCGATAAGCCTAAGCATGACAGAAGATCTCGCGCAAGCAGATTCTCCGGAAGTGACATGCTTGAGTATTCCGAGGGTGGAAGAAGTGGACGTAGTGGCCGCGGTGAAGGTCGTGGTGACAGAAATGGCGGTCGTGGAGACGGACGTAAGGACGGACGCTCTGAACGCAAGGATGGCCGTGGAGACAGACGCAGTGAAGGTCGTGGAGATCGCGGCGGCATGCGCGATAGTCGTAGAGAAGACCGAGGTGTAGGCCGTGGCAGTAAGGAAGCTGACGGAAGAAGGAGTCGCGGTGATGCTATACGTGATGACAAGCGTGGCTTCAGAAGAGACCGCGATGGTGAGAATCTTGGAAGAAGACAGAGAAGAAATGCTGACAGCGACACTTCAAGGCTTACCAAGGATGCAAGGAAAAGCATCAAGGAAAAGAATCGTGAGCAGAGCAGGCGCGAGCTTAAAAAGGCTGTCAAAGATGTAAGATTGGACGGTTCATCTTACAATAAAGACAAACGCCGAAAGATTATGGATAAATAATTTAAAAAAGTGCTTGACCAAAATCTTATACCGTGATAATATATCAACGTTGTCACGGGGTGTGGCTCAGTTTGGTTAGAGCGCCGTCTTAGGGAGGCGGAGGCCGCAAGTTCGAATCTTGTCACTCCGACGCATAAATCCTAGATACCTAAATTAAGGTTTCTAGGATTTTTTTTGTGGTTGAAGAATCTCGTAAACGAGATTCTTTTTTATTGGATTTTGAGTTATAATATATTAGTTAATGATAAAATATGAGGGGATTGTGGCATTAAATCATTATGACGAAAAATGTTATGACAGAAGAAAAGAAGGGTAATAAGATTACCAGTTATATAAGAAAAAGAATGAAGCGAAGAGATAAGGCCAGAAAAGAGAAGAAAGTTTTTTCAGGTCTTGCTGAATTACCGAACGGAAGAGCTTCTGATAAGATCACGCAGGGATGCCTTGTGCTTGAGGGCGGTGCGCTCAGAGGTGTGTATACAAGTGGTGTACTTGATGCGCTCATGGAGAATGATATTAACTTATCTGTGGTCGTCGGTGTATCTGCGGGTGCACTTAATGGACTTAATTATGTGTCGGGTCAGATAGGTCGTAGTGCGAGAATTACGCTCACATACAGACATGACCCCCGATATTTTGGTGTCAGGGCAATTAAGAGAAATAAGAGTATATACGGATTTAAGTTTGTATTTGATGTGGTTGACGCCAAGGATCCTTTTGACTTTGATACTTTTAACAGACCCGACAGAAGATTTATTGCGGCTGCAACCAGCTGTGATAACGGGCAGCAGGTTTACTATGAGAAAGGTATATGCCCCGATATTATTGAGGCCTGCAGAGCATCATCTGCAATGCAGATTTTGTCTCTTCCCGTAGAGGTGGATGGAGAAAAATGCCTCGATGGTGGTGTAAGCCGAAGAATTCCTATTCAGTTTGCGATAGATGGTGGCTTCGATAAAATTGTTGTTGTACGAACCAGAGACAGAGAGTATCGCAAGAAGCCTAAGATTGTTAGATCACAGGCACTTGTATATCGCAAGTATCCTCAGTTTGCCGAGACACTTCGCAACAGTAACCTTGAGTACAACAAAGAGTGCGATATTATCGAGGAGATGGAAGAGCAGGGTAAGCTTTTCCAGATTATTCCCGGCAAGGCTGTTGAAGTCGGAAGACTTGAAAAAGATATGGAAAAATTGGGAACTCTTTATTACGAGGGATATAATGATGCGTTGGCTATAATGCCTGAACTGAAAAAATATCTCGGCATAGAGTAGATGTCTGTATCTTTAGTATATCAATATTAGTACCAAAATATGATGGGGACTTATGAAAAAAAAGATTTCAATGTCAGTAAAAACAATAGTGTATGCCATTGCATTTCTGGCCGGCGCATATTTTTCATTTATTTTCGGACAGGATTGGCGTAACTATATGCATCCGCTGGATATGTCTTATTTACGGGCGGACAATCTCAAAGCAAATACATATGTCAGCGTGAATATAAGTGAGTACGAGGCTAGTACAGGCGAATTTCTGGGAGTGAATTATCTGTACGATTATCAGTATTTTGTAGTTAAGCTGCAGGAAAATGAATATATAGAGATAGGTGTACACGAGATTCCGCTGAAGACAGAACTTGAATATTTCAAAGAAGACGGTAATGAGACTATATCATTCATCGGCAAGGTGGTAAAAAGAAGAAGTTCATTTGCTACAGAGGCTTATGAATATGCCGGTTTGGATCCTAACTGTGTTATCAAGGGATTTGAGATTGAGCAGACAGTAGATAATGCTGCAATGAACAGATGCCTTTTGGCAATATTACTGACATTGGTTTCACTTGCCGGATTTTTTGGAAGCTTTAAGGTCAGATATATTGATGAAGAGGCACTGGCAGCACGTAGTGATAGTAATGCTGAGGCGGGCCCGGATGGACTTATACGCGTTTATAATAAACCTGCCAAGAAAAAATATGTCAATCTCGAGCATGAGCGAGATATAGCAATCAGAAGAATCGAGAGAATTCAAAAATCAATAAACAGAATGCATGGTCGTATTTTCCCGGGAATATTATTTATAATTGTCGGTGCGGCTCTGATTGCATTTATGCGTGAGTATCTAATATTGGGAGTAGTACTTGTTCTGTATGGAATAAGTAATCTATGGAAGGTGTTTATCAATTCCGGCAGTAAGCTTGCAATGACTTTGTCTGAGATGTTTGGAATGGATACCCTGTACAGACAGCTTAAGCATGCTGAAGCACAGTATGATGAGATCGAGAATCAGCTTGGAGAAAAGGCGAAAAACGACCAGAAAATATTCAGCTCAATGGGCAGATCCAAGGATAAGGCAATAGTAATAGATTGTGACTCGTTGCCTAAAGCATTTATGATGCAGATTGACAGTGACATACTGTATTCGGTCAAGCATGGTGAAGAGGCTATACATCTTAAGGTTACAACAGATGAACTTCTTCATGAGGATGAGTTCCTGATTTGGGGCAACAGAAAGAAGGATATCGGCAGTGTGTTAAAGCAGGCTAGCCGAGATGTTCTCTTTATTCATTTTGATGATGTGGATGCATTGTGGCTTGTTGCCAACGATGAAGATTACAGTGTGGCTCCCATAAGTGCATTCCGTCTGCACAGAAACGGAAATGTATCTATGGAGAACATTAATGTCGGAATCATATATGAGCGAGGGGAAGTACTTGATCCTACTCAGCTTATGCTTAAGAGAGCAATTAACTGTTTGGGACCGGTTGTTACTACTGCGGAGTACCATCTTAACAATTTAGTTAAGCCACAGCTTACTGAGACCGGAGAAAATTACTATTATATCGACGAAGAGTTCGCTGAAGAGTTATTTGCATTCAGTAGCGAGAATGATATTAATGTATGGATAGTTCCTGTTCAGGAGGACAATGTAGACATTAGCATGGAGAAATGTAATATTGTCAAAATACCTGCAGGTACCAAGTTCAATCGTTTGAGAGTCCCCAGACGTGCAGCACGTTCTTATGTGGATTTTAGCTTAGAAGACGGAAGGATAGCTCGTGTAATCGAAGAGCATCGTAATGTTGACGGACAGGATCAGATGATTATGTATGATGCTTTGCATGAGGAATTTACATACGAAGCTTTATGATTTGGAGAGTGGACTTATGACTGATAAGTTGAAGGAACTGTTTGGCTATCTTGAAGCTGCCAAGAGTCCCGTTCATGTTGTTAAATATGCAGAAGAAAGACTTGCGGCAGCAGGTTTTGAAAAGCTTGATTTTGATAAGCGATTTGAACTTAGCGCCGAGGGTAAATATTATTGTACTCCCTATGAGTCTCTTCTTTTCGCATTTAAGGTTGGAAAACGAATAAATAGCGGTAAGATGCACATTGCGTGCGCTCATACAGATTCACCGAGCTTTAAGATTAAGCCTGTGGCTGATATGGGTGCGAGAGCAGGTATCAACAGAATCAATGTCGAGCCTTATGGAGGTGCGCTTAAGAGAACATGGTTTGACCGTCCTCTTGGAGTTGCGGGAGAACTTGTGCTTAAAGGTGAGAGCATTTTTGCACCTAAAAAAATAGCCTTTGACAGTGATGAACCCTGGTTCATTATTCCATCCCTGGCTCCTCATATGGACAGAGAAATCGAGGAGAAAAAGATTGATGCACAGAAGGAGCTGATTCCTATCTGCAATCTGGATGGAAGCGCAGTGGCAGACAATGGAGAGAATAGTCTTAAAAGTCTGCTTGCAGCCAAGGCGGGAGTATCAGCAGAAGACATATTGGATTATGATTTGAATCTGTATGTATGCGAGAAGCCCTGCGTATGTGGTGCGAATAAGGATTTTGTACTTGCGTCAAGAATTGATAATGTGGGTTCTGTGGCTGCATTGGTGCAGGGACTTATTGATTCTGAAAATGAGAATGCAGAAGATAATAATGAGCTGAGTATCATTGCATTGTTTGACAATGAAGAAATAGGCAGCAGAACCAAGCAGGGCGCTGATTCTATGATATTTAGCTGGATAATAGACCGTATATTTGCAGCTGATGCATTTAAGAATGTTGATAAGCTTGCGGCACTTTCACACAGTGCAATGCTTTCTGTAGACGGAGCACATGCGGTGCATCCTAATTATCCTGAAAAGGCTGATGAAACTTCAAAAGCATATCTCGGAAAAGGTATTGTTCTTAAAACAAGTGCGTCACAAAGATATGTGTCTGATTCGGGTATGAGCGGAATATTAAAACAACTCTGTGCAAAGTATGATATAATGCTTCAGGTTCAGGCTAATCGTTCCGGAACACCGGGCGGACAGACTTTGGGACCTATAGAAAGTTCATTTTTACCGATACCGGCAGCTGATCTCGGAATGCCTATGCTGGCTATGCATTCGAGCATGGAGACAATCGCCGGGAAGGATTATGATGCTCTGTACAAGCTGATGTGTGTGTGGAATTCGGCAGAATAATTAGGGGAATTGCTCGACATAACGATACAGTAATAAACATCAGTAAAATAAAGAAATATAATAAGATTATGAGGGAATGAAAAAATGGCTAACACAAAAGTTTTGATTAAGGACCTTGCGGAGATGATGGGCCTTAAGGTGGGACAAAAGGGCAGTATCTGCTATGGTAATCACAGTGGATATCCTTTTTTGATCGAGGAGAAGAGAAGTAACAAGCAGGTTGATTTGCTGGTTCAGATTTGTGCAACAAACATGGGTCAGCCCATGACTTACGACATGTTCCAAAATCTCAGCTTACCCGTCGGAGTAAGACTGTATGTAGGTAACTACAGACTGAATCTTGGAATGGATGCAAGTGCTTCGAATGAAGAGGTTTTAGGTAAACTGAGCAGTGCGATATCAATGGTTACCAATGTACTTAAGAATTTTGGATTTACCGGATGCGACGAGCTGGGCGGAGTATATAATATCAGCCTTTATTCTATAAACGGAAGCTACAGCTTTTACAGCATTGACAATGTATCTTATCTTCAGACCAGACTTGCTCAGGTCAAGGAACAGGAGAAGGCTAAGAAGGAGAGAGTTCCTCTCGGAATCCTTGCGGCCATCGGCGGAGGACTTGCAGGAGCAGCACTTATACTTCTGATTGGAAAGTTGGGATATATTTCTTTCTACGCAAGTATTTTGATGTCAATGTTTATTGTCTTTTTGTATAAGAAGGCTGCGGCTAAGTTCTCTGTAGTAAGTGCGGTTATCACAGGTATTTTGTGTCTTGCATTTTCTATTGTAATACCCAGACTCAGTTCGGCACTTACAATATATGATGGATTTAAGTCTTCAGGACTCAGTGATTATTATACATTTACTGTTGGCGAGTGTTTCAGATACTGCAAGGATGTATATAGGGAAGCCGGTATGACCTTCTATTACTATCGCGATGTTGTGCTTATGACAGTGCTTGGTATCGGCGGCGGAGCAGCATTTATTGCAGCTAGCCTTAAGGAAGTAGTTAATAAAGATAAGGTTCAGAAAATCGATTAAGAGAAAATTATTACACTCAATAAAAACTATTATCCTCTTGTAAACAAATTACAGGAGGATATTTTTATGAAGAGAATTAGCAGAAGAAACAACGCAAAAATCCTTGGAATGGCAGTTGTCGGTATAGTTATTATTTCACTGATCATAATATTCAGCGTTAAGGTGGTTAGCAGCGCACAGGCATATACAGCTCTTGAAAATTATTATGCGGAGCTTGAGAGAGATTATAAGTATGCAGTCAGAGATTATATGAACGATAATGGCTACACCAATGCCGGTATTACAGTTACCAGAATAGTTGATGCTGAGGGTAACAGAGAATATACCGTTAAAATTCATCACGACAAGCTCGATAGACTTGATGATGAAAAAAGAGAGCTTGTCATGGATGAGGTTGCCGAGCTGGGATTCAATGATGATATTTGCAGCTTCAATGCAGTTATTATTAAATGACAAAATCGGTTATCCGCAGTATAATGTAATAAATGTGGCGTTTGGATGAGTCGATGCGGCGTCAAATATGAATGTACATGTGAGGATTGATATGAATACTCCCAAGGCACAGGAAATATACAGACACTTTAAGGGACAGCAGTACCGTATTGTGGCTGTAGCTGAACACACTGAGACCGGAGAGCAGCTTGTAGTGTATCAGGCAATGTATGGCGAGGGTAAGATTTATGCGAGACCGCTTGAAATGTTTTGCAGTCCCGTTGACAAAGATAAGTATCCGGATGCAGTGCAGCAGATGCGCTTTGAGAAGGTAGAGAATGATTCTTCAGCCGGTGAGCCGGAGATAGATCCTCAGCTTGATGAGTTTCTGATGGCAGACAGCTATGAGGAACGTTTGGAGATACTTGCGACTCTTAAGAACAGAATCACAGACGATATGCTTACATCAATGTCTATTGCGTGTGACATACCGCTTGCTGATGGCAGTGTTGAGGAGAAGTACGAGACATTTAAGAAGGCACTGATGATGCTTGATAAGTTTGAATGTACCAGACTCAGAAACTGATAATTGATTTATTATTTATTTGAGTAATTACTAATTTGCTTTATTGCTTATTTGTTTTATTACTTATGCGGAGGGTAGCATAGATGGAATTTAATGAAAGAAAGCGTTGGTTGTTTTTCGGATTACCTTTTACATTTACCAAGTATCATATTGTAGATGATATGATTACCATCACTGAGGGTCTGTTTAAGACTACTGAGAATGACTGCTATATGTATAAGGTGCAGGACGTAGAGATGACCAGAAGCCTTGCTGAAAAGATGGTTAAGGTAGGAACTATTATCTGCTACACAGGAGATACTACACATCCTACATTGGAAATCAAGCATGTTAAGCACTGCAGAGAGATTAAGGAGTTCATATTAAGAGCTTCTGAGGAAGCAAGACTTAAGCGCCGTACAGTTAACATGCTGGATATCGGA
Source organism: Lachnospiraceae bacterium UBA1721 (assembly GCA_002317155.1). Classification (GTDB taxonomy): domain Bacteria; phylum Bacillota; class Clostridia; order Lachnospirales; family Lachnospiraceae; genus AC2028. Next base: position 41,842 of record DCIR01000012.1, on the reverse strand, counting down.
ACAGGTGAGATGGGTGATATCCATGATGCCATCGGTCATGGTCTATAAACAAAAGAACAATATTATAGCAATATAATTATTATAAAAGAATCTCGCTTGCGAGGTTCTTTTGTTTATATTCACATGAGGAGGAATATTGTGAAATCAGCTGAAGCAATGGATTATATGTTGACGCTGCAGGGCTCAGGTATCAGACCGGGGCTGGAACGAATAGCCTGCCTGTTAGCGTATATGGGTAATCCACAGGATGATCTTAAGTTTATACATATTGCGGGAACCAATGGTAAGGGAAGCACTCTTGCATTTATATCTGAGATATTAAAAGAAGCAGGCTACAGAGTCGGCAGATATATTTCTCCTACCATATCAGATTACAAAGAACGTTTTCAGGTCAATTCTAAAAAGATTTCCGAGGCTATGCTTGTAAAGGGCGTGGAAATACTTAAATCAACTATTGAGAAGATGGCTGCGGCAGGAGAGGATACTCCTTCAGCATTTGAGGCTGAGACTGCACTCGCCTTTTGGTATTTTAAGGAAAAAAAGTGTGATTACGTAACTCTCGAAGTCGGTATGGGCGGTTTGCTCGATGCTACCAATATAATACCGGCTCCATTGGTATGTGTGCTTGCGTCAATCAGTTACGATCATATGGGATATTTGGGCAATAGCTTAGGAGAGATTGCGGCGCAGAAGGCAGGAATAATTAAAAAGGGAAGCCTGGTGGTTTCTCAGTATCAGCATTCTGAAGCAGCGCATGTTATTGAAGCTAAGGCGGCAGAATGTGGCTGTGCGCTGAGCGTAGTGAATGAGGATGCTATCAAATCCGAAAAGGCAGCAGGCTTTAAGGATGGCGGGCTTAACAAAGGAAGAATAAAGCAGGTATTTTCATATAAAGGATATAAGCGATTGGAACTGTCGCTGCTTGGAAGATATCAGCAAAAAAATGCGGCTCTTGCAATAGAAGCAATAGAGGCACTCAGACAAAAGGGCGTAAAAATAACCGACGAAGCACTCAGAAACGGACTAAAGAATACTGAGTGGCCTGTGAGGTTTCAGGTGGTTGCAGACCGTCCATGCATTATTTTGGATGGGGCGCATAATGAGGAAGCTGCGGTAAGACTTGCAGAATCTATAGATTTCTATTTTACAAATAGCAGAATCATTTATATAATGGGTATGCTAAAGGATAAAGAATATGAGAAAGTGGCGGAGATTACTGCAGCGAAGGCAGAATGTATATTTACCGTGACTCCTCAGAATAATCCGAGAGCGCTGTCTGCACTTACACTTGCAGAAACAGTCAGTAAATACAATCCCAAGGTTACGACAGCAGATTCACCTGAGGAGGCTCTTGAGATGGCAAGTCTTATGGCCGGAAGAGATGGTGTAATCATTGTATTTGGTTCATTGTCGTATCTGGGTAAAATGATGGAGCTTATTCAGGATGGATCAGGACAAGATAAGAGAAGGAGTAAAATTACTCCTTGAAGGTATAGGTGAAGATATTACCAGAGAAGGTCTTTTGGACACACCGGACCGCATAGCCAGAATGTACGAAGAAGTGTGCGGCGGATATGAACAGGACCCGGCTGAAGTATTATCTAAGGTTTTTAGTGTAGATAACAGCGAGATGGTAATGGAGAAGGATATAACCTTCTACTCAATGTGCGAGCATCATATGATGCCCTTCTTTGGAAAAGCGCATATTGCATATATACCTAAGGATAAGGTGGTAGGAATCAGTAAGCTTGCAAGAACAGTAGAGATTTATGCGAGAAGACTTCAGATTCAGGAGCGTATGACAGGACAGATTGCAGACGCAATCATGGATTGTCTCGAGCCCAGCGGAGTGATGGTGGTTCTTGAGGCTGAGCACCTTTGCATGACTATGAGAGGTGTCAAGAAGCCCGGAAGTAAGACACTGACAGTTGCTACCAGAGGGGTATTCGAAGAGAACGAGAGCCTTAAGAGACAGTTTTATGACATGCTTAAGGCGTAACTAATAACAGACCACGGGCTGACGGACAGTTTTCCGTAGACCGTGGTTTATTTCATGTAATGAGAAGTTTTTGATGGTGAGATTATTTGTTCATATAGAATGATTTTTGCATGTGAGATTATTTTTTATAGAGGAGTTTGGAAATGCTTATAGGCGGAAAAGAATTTGATACAGCCAATCACTGCTATGTTATGGGTATATTAAACGTCACACCGGATTCTTTTTCTGATGGTGGAAAGTGGAATGATGTTGATAGGGCACTGGCATATGTTGAGCAGATGCTTAACGACGGAATGGATATTCTTGATATAGGCGGAGAGTCTACCAGACCGGGATACACGCTTATATCTGATGAGGAAGAGATAGGTAGAGTAGTACCTGTAATCGAAGCGGTTAAGAAGCGTTTTGATGTACCTATATCTCTTGATACCTACAAGGCAGGAGTTGCTCGCGCGGGAATATCATCCGGAATAGATCTGATTAATGATATCTGGGGACTTAAATATCCGAATGAGGATAAGAATGATACTATGGCGAAGGTGATAGCTGACAGTAAACTGCCCTGCTGCCTTATGCATAACAGACCGTCCGCAGAATATAGTGATTTTTATTCTGAGTATATGCAGGATATGAAGTCTATAGTTGATATAGCGCATAAGGCCGGAATAGATAAGGATAAGATTATTCTTGATCCCGGAGTCGGCTTTGCGAAGAGCTATGAAAATAATTTGGAATGCATTAAGAGACTTGATTCACTTCATGAGTTTGGATGTCCGATACTTCTTGGAACCAGTCGTAAGTCAGTAGTCGGACTAACATTGGATTTACCTTCCAATGAAAGAGTAGAGGGTACACTTGCAACAACCGTTGTCGGAGTGATGAAGGGCGCTGCATTTGTACGAGTTCATGACATCAAGGAAAATGTCAGAGCTATCAAGATGACTGAAGCAATTATGAATGTATAGTGTGCTGATCAGACTTTGGAAGTTTTTTGATTACAAGAAATGCGCATAGTCCGGTCAGGAAGCCGGTTATTATTCCGGCAATTACCAGATACGGTACATAAATTAGCATGCCCGGTGAGCGTGTAATTATGAATGCTACAATGAGCTGCCCGATATTATGGAACAATGCTCCGAAGGCAGCTGTGATGAAAATGTATTTCTTATTAAAAAGCTTATCCAGAACTGTTTCGACACCGAGGCAGAGTATTCCGCCGACTGCAGAATAAAGAAGGCTTAACAGTGTGCCGAATAAAAGCATCGACAGTAAAAGGCGCACTACCAGAACCAAAGATGCTTCCTTGCAGCCATAGCGGTTAAGAACAACCAGTACTATTATATTGGACAATCCCAGTTTGATTCCGGGGATCGGTATAGGATTCGGAATAAGTGTCTCAAGGGCATAGATTCCGAATGACAATGCGGCAAACATCGCCAGTACGGCAATATTGACGCGGGTATTAGTACGTGATTGCATCGTAATCGTTGTTCTCCTTGGTGATATCGTTACGGCTGATGACTATTACTACATTATTGGGAAGGCATACGATAGGTAAAGCTGTGTCTATTGCCCATCCCTGTTTTACACATAGATTATTACTGCATTCTGCGGTAAGCATATGTATATTATGATCTTTTATCTCGACAGTGTTATGAGAGCCGTTTGATGCGGTGATTGTGAAAATCATATCCTCAGTCTGAGAGAGGTCATATTGCATATATTCAGCTCCATCGACATAGATGGTTGCGATATTGCGATTACTGCCTTTTATATGTATGAGTGTCAAGGCAATAACGGATGAAAGTATCAGCAATGTAAGAATGACTGTGGCAATATATATTTTTCTGTTTTCAGTAATATTTGAGTATTTTTTCTTATCCATTTTGCGTATGATGTTAAGGGTGAATAATTCTAAATAGAGTATATCAAATATGAATGGTGAAGTGATTTCTTTTTTTGAAAATTTTACATGTCTGGCAGACAAGTGTCCCGATAACTGCTGCCGAGCGTGGGATATGCCTGTTGATTCGGAGACACTCGAACATTATGCTGCGGTAAAAGGTGTTGAGGGAGCTAAGCTTAATCTTAAGCTGACACGCAATCGAGAGGGAGATATTGTTCTTAGGACCTTGCTCGGTAAGTGCTGTAATCTCAGTAAAGAGGGATTGTGCAAGCTTCAATGTAATGGTCAATCAGAATATATGCCTAAGGTTTGCAGACTTTATCCGAGAAATACGGTGGCCTATGGGGAGTATCATTATGGAATGATTGATCTGTCGTGCATAGCAGCTGCATTAATGTTTGTGGAAACAGAGGGAATGCTTGAGCTTGTTCCTGCTCCGGATGACATGCCGATATACTGGAATATAGATGATGTCTACGATGATTTTGTGTTAGATTTACGCGATGACCTGGCAAGGGTGCTTGAGTATCTTTGGAACTGTGATGAGTCATTGTGGATAATAGAGAGAAATATTTTTGCTCATGTTTTTGCAATGCATCAGCATCTGGTGAGAGATGACATTGAAGGTGCGAGATACATGCCTTTCGATATAGAGGAACTTGAGCAGGATGATGAAGATATTTGGCCTGTAATATTAAAATTGAGGACTGAAGAGGAAACGCAGGATTACCCGTTTTTCCCGATGAGTTTTATCAATGAACTGATTTATCAGAATATTCCTGAGGAATATTTGAAAATGTATCATCCTAAAATGCATAAGATAATTAAGTCGTACAAGAAGCAGTTCGGTAAGATTACTGAGAGCGGGGCCGACAGAGCATTTATGGGTAACTGGTATGATATATGTGAAAAGTATGATTGGCTGATGGATAAGATGAAGTCATATTTTTCATATAAGCTGCAGATGAATTATCTGAATGCGTCGATCGATTATTATGTCCTTGAGCCTGTTTTGCTTGCAATGCTTAATGTGCAGTTTTTGATGGTACTTATTATTACTGCAGACGGACGAGGAGATGAGTTTGATTTAGATAAGTTTGCCGAATTTATCGCCGAGAACGAACGCCTGCTTTCACACAACAAGGTATTTAACTCAGAAGCAATGCAGAAAATAAGAAACGAATTGTTTTAGGGGATTGCTATGAACGATTGTTTATATGAGATTGAAATAATTCGAAGCAGAAGGCGCAGTAAAGCTATAGAAATTAAGCCTGACGGACGTATTATTGTCAGGGTGCCACTTTTGACTACTAATGCATCGGCCAGACGATTTGTGGAACAGCATTCCGAATGGATAGAAAAACACATGGCGAAGGTTCAGGCTGCGGCCCAGGCACCTGTAGAACCGCTCTCGGAAGCTGAACTTAAAGCGATTGTTAAGCAGGCCAAGAAGATTATTCCTGAGCGAGTAGCTTATTATGCGCCACTTATAGGAGTTGATTACGGACGGATTTCGATACGCACGCAGCATACCAGATGGGGCAGCTGTTCCGCGAAGGGGAACTTGAATTTTAATTGCCTTTTGATGCTAACGCCTCCGGAGGTGCTGGATAGTGTAGTGGTGCATGAGCTGTGCCACAGACTGGAAATGAATCATTCAAAAGCTTTTTATGCGCAGGTGCTCAGAGTATTTCCTGACTATAAAAAGTGGGATAAATGGCTTAAAACAAACGGTAATGCTATAATGCGAAGAGTGACCGGTTAGTGATTCGGAGTTATCGGTAGAAATTAGTAGTTATCAGAGGATAGTAATTATTATAGGAGATGAAAAATGTATCAGCACAAAGTTCAGTATTATGAAACAGATAAAATGCTTGTAACTCATCATTCAAATTACATCAGATGGATGGAGGAGGCGAGAGTCGATTATTTGGAAAAAATCGATTGGCCTTATACAAGACTTGAGGAGGAGGGAATTATTTCTCCTGTTATTTCTGTTGATGCAAAATACAAGAAGAGCACAACCTTCAATGATCTGGTAAATATCGATGTTAAGATTCAGGAGTTTAAGGGTGTAAAGCTTAAGCTTGTTTACACAATGACCAACCAGAACGGCGAGGCTGTATGTGAAGGCCATTCTGAGCATTGCTTCCTCACAAGAGAAGGAAGACCTATGATGATCAGAGATACATATCCCGGATTTTATGAGGCACTTATGAAGGCTCTTAACGAGCAGGCTTAATATTGCCCAAATGGTAGGTGAAGACAATGACTAATGATTATAGAGTGATAAAAATTCGCGAGCTCAATGTATATGCCAATCATGGTGTGTACGAGGAGGAGACAGCTAACGGACAGGATTTTTTTATTAATGCTGATATAATCCTTTATTCAGATGAGCAGGACGTTCTCTCAGATGAGCTGGATGAGACGGTTAATTATGCTGAGCTTTGCAGCTTTATCACTGATTATATGAAAAATAATACCTGTAAGCTGCTTGAGAGAATTTCAGAGCTTTTGTGCAGAGAAATACTAAGCAGATACAGCTTGGTTGAATCGATTTGTTTGGAAATCCGTAAGCCTGATGCACCGATAGGGCTTCCGTTTGAATCGGTATCTGTAGAAAGAAAGCTTTCATGGCACACTGCGTATTTATCGCTCGGGTCAAATATGGGCGAGAAGCAAAAATACTTAGATGATGCTATCAAAGCGCTTGATAGCGAGATACACACAAAGGTTACCGCGGTATCGGATATGCTTGTGACAAAGCCGTATGGACCTGTGGAGCAGGATGATTTTATCAATTGCGCTGTTGCGGTTAAGACCATGCTTTCACCTGCCAAGCTGCTTGATTTTATGCATTCCATTGAGCAGGCGGCTGATAGGAAAAGAGAGATTCACTGGGGACCCAGAACTCTTGATTTAGACATTGTTTTTTATGATGAGGAAGTTATATCTACCAGGGATTTGAATGTTCCTCACATAGATATGCAGAATAGATTTTTTGTGTTAAAGCCCATGTCACAGATTGCAGGATTTTACAGACATCCGATTCTTGGTAAAACAGTAAACCAGATGCTGAATGACTTGGAACAGTGAATTCTCAGTGATGCATAAGCATATGAAGAACATAGCCATTAAGAATAAAAAAACATATGAGAAGCATTCGCTAGCCGGCTTTGTTAAGAAGATGGCTGTAGTGATGATGACTGCTGCTTTGGCAGTGAGTACAGTTGGCTGCAGCGTGGGACATGAAGACTATTCCGGTGCCGGTACCATCATGGGAACGATAGTTACGGCTGGTTACAGAGCAAAGGGAACAGGTAACGGCGAGAAGGTCTGGGATATGCTTAATCAGGCCGGTATTGAACTTGAGAAGGATACTCTGTCCAGACGTGAGGATACCTCTGTAATCTATGCTATAAATGCTTCTGCAGGCAATACAGATGGATATGCTTTGACGGTTTCTGAGGTAAGCTCGGATGAAGATGCAGACATGGAGAAACTGGCAGATTATATAGAGCTTTGTATGGAACTGTCTGAGCGTACGGGCGGAGCTTTTGATATCACAGTAGGTGCTTTGGCTGAACTTTGGGGAATAGATGAAGCGGCGATGGATGCAGATATATTTTCCCTTCCGACTGACAATGAAGTAATGCAGGCACTGGGGCTGTGTGGGTATGACAAGGTTACATTTGACAATAATATAATAAACATCCCTCAGGGAATGATTCTTGATCTCGGAGCGGTTGGAAAAGGAATCTATCTTGCCGACGCATATGGTATTTTGAAGGAATACTGTGACTATGGAGTGGTTGCTGCAGGCGGTAGTATATTAACTTACGGTTACAAGGAAGCTGCTAAGCAATGGCATGTGGCTATAGCGGATCCTTTTGGTGAAAAAGAATATATTTCCATGCTGTCTTTAAGCGGAAGCTATTTTATATCTACGTCAGGAGATTATGAGCGTTATGTCGAATATGAGGGAGTGAGGTATCATCATATACTTGATACTAAGACAGGTTATCCGGCAGAAAGCGGACTTTGCTCGGTGACGGTGGTTATTCCCGCTGATAAAAAATGGGACAGTTATTTTCAGGGAGCATATGAAAGTCTGTCAGATATTGACATAAGCGGATTTATGTCTGATGCGATAACTACGGCAATATTTGTTATGGGAGAGGACGAAGGTATGGAGCTTGCTGCAAGCTACGACTTAGATGTGCTCCTGATTAAAAATGATGGGGCGGTAGTTATGAGTGACGGCATGAGTGGTTATATTGAATGACAGAATAATCAGTTAATATAATCAGATGATAAAACGATGCTGCTACTATATCGAGAAATATGTTGATATGATCAGGTTGAAATATATTGATTGACGATAAGGTGTATGATGCTATACTCTTTATATTGAGCGTTGTTCATATGAATAATTGAAAATTGCATTCATATGATTATCGATGGGTTCAAATGATATTTCCAAATTATATCGTTAAAGATATCTTCAGGTGATGTTATTAGATGATATTTTTAAGCGACATGTTTATACTACGGGGGACAGATTAGATGGATGATATGTTGAAGAAAAAAATAGATCAGCAGCTTCCGCCTGATGAAGAGCTTCAGGAGCTGGCTGAATTTTTTAAGGTGTTTGGGGATGCTACACGTCTTAAGATTTTGAATGTTTTGCTCGTATCTGAGATGTGTGTACAGGATATTGCATCAGGAATCGGTATGAGTGAATCAGCGGTTTCACATCAGCTCAGAGTGCTTAAGCAGATGGATTTGGTTAAGAACAGAAGAGATGGTAAGACTATTTTTTATGCGTTGGCTGATTCACATATTTTTACTATTCTGAGTACAGGTATTGAACACCTCGAAGAGGAAGATTAATAGTGAACAAAGGAGGCGAGTCCGTTTGGACTCGCCTGTTTTTTTTCTTAGGGAGGTTATTGGTTGAAAAGCTGGAAAATTCTTTTTAAGAATAAATCATTTCATAAACATAAATACAAGTGTCAGGCCTGCCAATGCAGCGGCTAAGACAGGAATAGATATTCGGACACCGTAGCTTATGTATTTTTTGAAAGAGAATGGAATACCCATTTTCTTGAGTATGCCTGCCCACATTATACCGGCCAAGGCTCCGAGAGGAGTAAAGTAAGCACCGAGGTTAGAACCGATGATGCTTGCATATGAGGCGGGCATCAGAGAGCCTTCTGATAAATGTGAGGTTATGGAACTGAATGCAACAGCCATAGGTATATTGTTCATCACATTAGCGGCAAGGAACGATGAAACTCCGTATTTCCATATCGGATAGGTCTCGCCGAGAGCCTCGCACGCGAGTGCTGTCACATTATATTCCTCAAGTGATAATACAATGAGGAACATTGACAAAACAAAAGGTATAAGCTCCCAGGGGGCGCGTGCAAGTGTGTGACGAAGAATGGGCTGTCTTACCTTTTTTACGCGTTTATAAATGTTGATGGAGATGAACAGGCTTACGGCAAAGCCCAATGTAATATACCACATCTCGAGTCCTACGTAAGATGATATTACGAGGAGGACGGTGCAGATAGACAGGTGAATGACACCAATGATGACCATGCCCTTGTCACGAACGGAAGGTTTTTCCTCAGCGACACTTATGGGCTTGGATAAAGGCTTTCTGAATATCAAAAGAAGCATACCCAAAGCAACCAGGCCTGCGAAAACAGTAGGAATGGCCATGTGGGCGGTATAAGCTCCAAAGCCTACATTTGCGGCTATTGCCAGATAGATATTGGTCGGGTTACCGATTATGAGCATCATGCTCCAGGTATTGGCCGCTACGAATTCTCCAAAGAGGTAAGGTATTGGATCGATGTCTGCTTTTCTGGAAAAATAGCAGATGAAAGGTGTGAATGTAAGAATAATAATATCGTTGCTGGTAAATACGGTCAGGACAGAAACAAGCGCAAACAAAATCAAAAAGAGTTTGGTCTGGCTGGTGCGAGCTGATTTTAATGCCACTCCGGCGAGATATGAAAACAGACCGGCTTCATCAAGAAATATGGAGAGAGTGGTCATTGATATGAAGAGTACTAGTATCTTCAAGGGATTAATGCTGCCTGCCGAAGTCAGTCCGGTCCATACAGTCTTAAGAGGAAGCAGTCTGCTTATAATGAGGGTCAGTGCACCGATAACCGGCGCGGTCCAGTAAAAGATTCTGATCTTATATTGTCCTATAGGTAATACAGGATTGGTTAATACAGTTGCGATAAGCAGCACACATACGGTTGCTGCGATGATAATAACCGGATACATTTTAGTACTCCAATATGTATTTTTAATTATTTTTTATTTGCCTTCTAAAGCAGCCTTGCCGGCAGCAGTAAAGGATTCATAGGTTGCTGAACCTATTGGTGAGTGATAGGTGATTGCCTGATCAAAGTAATTTTTAAAGTAAACATACTGTGAGGTCATGCTTATATCGCAGAATTCACCGTATGCAAGCTGTATGCTTTGGCTTCCGTCACAGAGCATGCAGTACAGGCCTGCATTTTCGCCCATAGTCTGATAGTATACATAGCCGCTGCCTACGTTAAAGGCCTGAACTCTGTCTTTTGCAAGAATCTCAACAGAATCACCTCCAAGATTATATCGGCAGAGTCTGTAATCGTTATTAAGATCCATGAAATATACATAGCCGTTGTATACCACAGGATTCCACATATTATACTCCAAAACAGGAGTAACTATATCGCCTTTAGGATTGAGTGAATACAGATAATGGTCGGATACGGTTCCGTTGTAATATATCAATCCGTTGTAGCATGCGGCGGGATTGATTATGTAGTCTGCAAGAGCTGTTCTGTCAGAACCATTGGTTTCTATGCGGAAAAAGTATGAACCGTTATCACCCGATGCGAGCATGTACAGAGTATTATCAACAAGCTGAGCCTTGATAACCGTCTCACGAACTACAGATGCTGATTTGGAACCATCGAGTCGGCAACGGTTAAATGAGCGAGGAGCTCTGACACTTCCCAGACCTGTGTTGCCGGATGTTCCTAACTGGAAAAAGTACAGATAGTCGCCTGCAACAAGAAGGTTGCTGATCTGAGCGGATGAAATCTTTTTAATATTCGTTTCATCCGAATTCATGCAGTAAAGTGTATCGTCGTCGAATGAGTTGGCAAAATAGACTACACCGTTAGATTCCGCAAACAGACCACCATTATTGATGTTGCCGGCAGTGTTACCGGTAGTGCCTGCAGGATTGGGCGGTATTTTTGTACTTCTGACGTTAAAAAATATGCTTAAGAATATGCCGATGCCCAGAACAACCACGAGACCGGCTACGATAATTGTATATTTAACTTTCTTATTTTTATTCATAAAGACTCCGTAAAAAGAATTATTCAGCCTATATTTTACTACAAAAATCTACACAGTAAGTATAGTGTAGAATATGACTTTTGCATAGGCTCTTTTACTCGATATTTACTTGATATAACAGCGAATTAATAGTAAATTATTGGTATGTGTACTCAATAATATGAGGGCCTAATATATCGGATTTAAAATGTGAGGATTATGAAAATGGATCTTTTGGAAATTCGCGGTCAGCTGGATGATGTTGATCGTCAGATTGTTGAACTTTATGAGAAAAGAATGGACCTTTGCGGTAAGGTTGCAGAGTATAAAATCGAGACCGGTAAGAAGGTGTTTGATAAGCAGCGTGAGCAGGAGAAGCTTGCCAAGGTTAAGTCACTTACGCATAACGAGTTTAACAGTCACGGTATAGAAGAGCTCTTTGAGCAGATTATGTCTATGAGCCGTAAGCTTCAGTATAAGATGTTGGCAGAACACGGAAGTATGGGCCGCCTGCCCTTTATTGGTGTCGACGAGCTTGATGTCAATAAGGCGCGTGTTGTGTTCCAGGGAGCTGAAGGCGCATATTCACAGATTGCCATGAATGAGTATTTTGGTGATAAGGTTAATTCCTTCCATGTAGATACTTTCAGAGACGCTATGAGTGCAATTGACGAGGGAAGTGCAGACTTTGCGGTTCTTCCTATCGAGAACTCTACTGCCGGAATAGTAAGTGAGATATATGACCTTTTGTGTGAGTTCGAAAATTATATTGTAGGCGAGCATACAATAAGCATTGAGCATTGTCTGCTCGGTGTTCCCGGTGCTACCGAAGCTGATATCAAGACAGTATATTCACATCCTCAGGCACTTATGCAGTCTGCAAGATACCTTTCAGAACATAACTGGCGTCAGATCAGTATGCAGAATAATGCTTTTGCGGCCAAGAAGGTATCAGAAGACAAAGATATTACCCAGGCAGCAGTTGCAAGTGAACTTGCAGGTAAGCTGTACGGACTTGATGTTATCAAGAAAGGTGTAAATAATTCGGGAACCAATTCGACCAGATTTATTATTGTTACCAATCAGAAGATTTTCAAAAAGGATGCAAATAAGATAAGCATCTGCTTTGAGGTACCTCATGAGAGCGGATCACTGTATCACATGCTCAGCCATTTTATCTACAACAATCTTAATATGACCAAGATTGAGAGTAGACCTATAGAAGGTCGCGACTGGGAATACAGATTCTTCATCGACATAGAGGGCAATCTCGCGGACAGTGCAGTTAAGAATGCACTCAGAGGGCTTCGCGATGAAGCGGCAAATATGAAAATCCTTGGTAATTATTAAGGATGTCCGGAGGATTAGGGTATGAGAGAACAGGAACTTATCGTATACCGCGATTTTGAAGATGATAGATTACTTAACGACATGGCATGGCTCATGTCGCATTATGACGATGAATTTTATAATGTTGAGGATTTGAGACATCTGCTGTATGAGTGTCTTCACCTTCTCATCGAACAGGCCGGAAGCTATGGATTCCACGGTAACCTTTGGCACTGCTATCTGACCAATCTGCTTGTTAACAATGAGAACAGCTATAGCTGTGGCTGTGAAATCAGAGGTGAGATTGAGGGAACTATCAATAAGGCCGCTCTTCATGATATCAGAATATTTAAGGAGCTTTTTGATTTTGATTTTACTCCCTTGATGGATAAGCTTGATGTGCCGGATTTTTCACTTGCTCTTGAGTATGATTCAAGTGCCCGTGAAAGTAAGGTATACAATACCAGAATATGTAAGAGAATCTGCGAACTTGCAGTATGGCTCGGCGAGGCTGAAGACCCTGAGGAAATGAAGAAGGTTCTTACCAAGTTCTACAAGGAGTACGGTGTAGGAAAGTTCGGACTTCACAAGTCATTCAGAATTGAGCACGATGAGTCTGGTGTTCATATCGTACCTATTTTGAATATAGCTCATGTAAGATTCGATGACCTTGTCGGATATGAGACTGCGAAGCGTAAGCTGCGCAACAATACCGAGTCATTTGTAATGGGACTTAAGGCTAATAACTGCTTACTTTTTGGTGATGCGGGTACGGGTAAGTCTTCATGTATCAAGGCGATTGCAAATGAGTATTATGACAGAGGTCTTAGAATCATCGAGGTGTATAAGCATCAGTTCCAGGATCTTAATGAGGTAATTGCTCAGATTAAGAAGCGCAATTACAGATTTATCATTTATATGGATGACCTTTCATTCGAGGATTTTGAGATCGAGTATAAATATCTTAAGGCGGTTATCGAGGGTGGCCTTGAGAAAAAACCTGAGAATGTGCTTATCTATGCAACATCCAACAGACGTCATTTAATCAGAGAGACTACAGCGGACAAGGAGGAGATTCGTCAGGATCTTCACACCGGCGATACTGTTCAGGAGAAGCTTTCACTGGCATATCGTTTCGGCGTTACCATCTATTTCGGGTCACCGGACAAAAAGCAGTTTGATGCGATTGTCAAGGCACTTGCCGCTAAGAATAAGATACTTCTTCCTGAAGAAGAGCTGTTGCTTGAGGCCAATAAGTGGGAACTTGCCCATGGTGGTCTGAGTGGCAGAACAGCGACACAGTTCATAGATTATTTGCTCGGCGGTCATGTTGCAAATTAGTAGGCGTCATTGTCATTTGAATATTTCAGCTTAATTGGTTTAGTTGATAACCTAAAAGGAGAACAGCTTGAAGAACAATTTTTACGATCCTAAATATTATGTAAACCGTGAGATTAGCTGGGTTCAGTTTGATCACAGAGTTCTTAATGAAGCTAAAAACAAGAAGGTGCCTCTTTTTGAGCGCCTTAAGTTTATGAGTATTGTTTCTTCTAATCTGGATGAATTTTTCATGGTCAGAGTGGCATCTTTGATCGATATGATTCATGCCGGTTATGAAAAGAAGGATATCGCCGGAATGAAGCCCAAGAAGCAGCTTGAGGCATTGCTTGCCGAGATACATATGCTGGTAGAAGAACAGTACAATGCATTTAACCGTTCGCTTGTGCCCGCACTTTTGAAGGCGGGACTTGAGATCGTTAAGCATCATGAGGATCTGACTGATGCCGAGAAGGAATACGTGGATAAGTATTTTATGGAGTCGGTTTATCCCGTTCTTACTCCTATGGCGGTAGATTCATCAAGACCATTTCCTTTGATCAGAAATAAGACACTTAACCTTGGTGCTATGGTTCGTAAAAAGGGAACAAAGGATGAACTTGAATTTGCAACCGTACAGGTCCCCAGTGTTCTTGACAGAGTGGTTGTGCTTCCTGCAGCTGAGTCTGAAAATACAGATGCAGAGAAGGCTGACAAGAAGGAAGCAGGTGCTCCTCTTAGAATTATTATGCTGGAGGAGATAATAGAGAGAAATATCTCTAAGCTTTTCCTTCACTATGATATTATCTGTGCACAGCACTATAGAATTACCAGAAACGGAGACTTTACTCTTCAGGAGGAAGAGGCAGAGGATTTGCTTCAGGAGATTCAAAAGCAGGTTAAAAAGCGTCAGCGTGGTGATGCCATCCGTCTTGAGATTGAAGAAGGAATGGATAAGCGCCTGCTTAAATTCCTTAAAAAAGAACTTAAGATTGATGACGAAGAGGTATATCGCATAGACGGACCTCTTGATCTGACTGTATGCATGAAGATATACGGAATGAGCGGATTTGATAATCTCAAGGAAGCTAAGCATACTCCTGTTGCCGTTCCTGAATTTGAGGGAGTGGAATCTATTTTCGAAGGAATCAGAAAGGGTGATGTGCTTATGCACCATCCTTATCAGAGCTTTACTCCTGTAGTAGACTTTATCAGACAGGCAGCGACAGACCCGAAGGTTCTTGCAATCAAGCAGACTCTTTACAGAGTAAGCGGTAATTCGCCTATTATTGCAGCACTTCAGAAGGCTGCCGGAGAAGGCAAGCAGGTTACTGTTTTGGTAGAACTCAAGGCTCGTTTTGATGAAGAGCATAATATTGAATGGGCTAAGCAGCTTGAGAAAGCTGGCTGCCATGTAATATATGGACTCGTAGGTCTTAAGACTCACAGTAAGATTACTCTTGTAGTAAGAAAAGACGATGACGGTATCAGAAGATATGTACATCTCGGTACAGGTAACTATAACGATTCAACTGCAAAGCTGTATACTGATATTGGTCTTTTCACCTGTGATTCCAAAATCGGTGAGGATGCAACTGCAGTATTCAACATGCTTTCAGGATATTCAGAGCCTGAAGGATGGAATGATCTTCTTCTTGCTCCACTTTGGCTTAAGGAAAGATTTATTTATCTGATTCGCCGTGAGGTAGCCAATGTTAAGGCTAAAAAAAGTGCTCATATTATTGCTAAGATGAATTCGCTGTGCGATCCGGATATTATTGCAGAGCTCTATGCGGCAAGCGCAGCCGGAGTAAAGATCGATCTTATAGTACGTGGTATCTGTTGCCTTAAGGTTGGTATTCCCAATGTAAGTGAAAATATAACCGTAAGATCTATTGTGGGTACTTTCCTTGAGCACAGCCGTATTTTCTATTTTGAAAATGCAGGCAATAATGAGATATACTGCGGATCTGCAGACTGGATGCCTCGTAATCTTGAGCGTCGTGTGGAGATTGTTTTCCCGGTTAAGGATGAGAGACATAAGGCAGAACTCAGACATATACTTGATACCGAGCTTATGGATAATATAGGAGCTTCTGTTTTGGAGCCTGACAGCTATTCATATCATAAGCCTGACAGGCGTGGTAAAAAGACCGTTAACTCTCAGGCAATATTTGTGCAGGAAGCCAAGGAAAAATATGAGGCTTCGCTTCCCAAGGAGGATAACAACGGAAGAAGATTTATTCCTGCGATGAGTCCTTCAGAGAGTGCTTTGCCTAAGGATTGATAAAGATTAATTTATATGTTGGTATACACGATATGCGGTGTATCAAATGAATGAGAAACGAGGATGCAATAATGCGTATTGTTTTGGCATCAGGTTCTCCGAGAAGAAGAGAACTGCTTACACAGATAGGCCTTGAATATGAGGTTATTGTGAGCAATGCTGATGAAAATGTTGATTGCGATGAGCCGGCCAAGCTGGTAGAGGAACTGTCATATGTAAAGGCCAAGGCTGTGGCTGATGAGTATAATCTCAAGGATGTGATTATTATCGGAGCCGATACTGTCGTGGCTAACGGGAATACAATTTTAGGTAAACCTAACGGCGAAGAAGGAGCTTTCGAGATGCTCAGACAGTTGAGCGGCAGAGCGCATGAGGTATACACCGGAGTGACTCTTCTCAAGGTGACGGATACTGTCGAGAGGATTACTTTCCATGAGTGCACTGAAGTACATTTTTATGAAATGACTGATGAAGAGATCAGAGAGTATATAGCAACCAAGGATCCTATGGATAAAGCGGGAGCTTATGGAATACAGGGCTTTTGCGCCAGATATATTAAGGGAATAGAGGGTGACTACAACAATGTAGTGGGCCTGCCCATCGGAAGATTATATCAGGAAATCAAGGAGGTATTGTAATGAGAAGTTATGATGATAAGGTGCTGAATGCATTTTTGGAAAAGCAGGAGCAGCTGTTTGATGAGAGAGTTGCCGAGACTCTGGAGGAAGCAGATGACTTTCTCACTGAAGTAATGGCTGTTGTGGTAGACAGCGCAGATGAAGTTGTAGAGTACTTCGAAGAAGAAGGTGTAGATATGGATGGCGGAGTTGATGGTGATATTCTTCAGGCTGATGAGGTGTTTGAAATCGGGGACGGAAGATATTTAATTGTAGAAAGTTAAGCTCCGGAGGAAATGATGAACGAGAATAAAGGACAATCTGGCGGTGGCCGAATTGTAGAAATTATAGTTGGAATCGTTGTGATTATAGCACTGGTTTTTTTATTTAAGTACATTGGAAAGGGCATTGCATGGGCCTTTAACGAATATGTGAATTTATTAAGGGTTAATTAGGGTGGACGAATGTCGAATGAATATAATGGCGAGCGTATTCAGAAGTTCAGCGGAATAATATCAAAATGCCCAAGCTGCGGACAGGTGCTCAAGGCACTCGAGGCAAAATGCCCCGCCTGCGGACTTGAACTGAGAGAGGTTGAAAGTGCTTCTTCGGTTAAGCAGTTTACAGAGGACTTGTCGAAAACTATATCTGTAATGCAAAAGATTGAACTTATCAAGAATTATCCGATTCCCAATGCCAAGGCAGATATTTTTGAGTTTCTTTTGCTGGCGACTTCCAATTTTGATACTAAAAAGCATCTCAGTGCTACAGGTACGGAGAGAAAAATATCAGAGGCATGGCTTAGTAAGATTGAACAGTCATACGTTAAGGCGGAGACCTTATTCAAGAATGACAGTGATTTTGTTAAGTTTCAGGAAATATACAATTCCGATATAAAAGAATTGAATGCAGCTCTTAATGAAAAAGAAGAAAAAAAGTCCGCAGGAAAGCATTATTTTTTCGGTGTTGTAATGATGCTTTTGGCAGCACTGGTTTTTATTATCATAATGCTCAAGGGCTCGGGAATTCCGGCCAATCCGAGATTATCATTCACGGTACTGGCATTCTTTGCAAATGGACTGATTTCATTCATATATGCAAGTCACAAACACTTAAAAATCGTGGCACTTATTGCATATTGTGTTAATGCTATATTAAATATTGCATTTTGTTTTGTGGCGCCCGGACATTTATTCCATGTACTGATAATAGTTGCATGTGGATTGGGTGCTATGCTCGGCAAGAAAAAACATTAGAGGAGAGAGAAATGGGAGTAATTGACAAGATTAAAGAAGATGGATTTATGAATGTAATCAGATGTGATGAGCCTTCGTATCTGGTATGGAAGTGGCGTCATGAGGGCGAGGACAGCAAGCGAGAGAATGCTATCAGATTTGGTTCTTCACTCCGAGTAAAGGATGGAGAAGTGGCCGTATTTGTATACAAACAGAATAATGATGTATACCAGGATTTCATCGAGGGACCCTATGACGGAATCATTCAGACCAAAAACTTCCCCGTTCTTGCCAATATTATCGGAATAGCTTACGAAGGAGATACTCCATTCCAGGCTGAGGTTTACTTTATCAATACAGCAGGAATCATTCAGGTTCCTTTCGGAGTTCCTTACTTTGATCTTTTTGATCCCAGATATCAGGATTATAGTGTACCCGTTGCTGTACGCGGCAGCGTTACATTTAAAATCACAGATTACAGAGAGTTTGTTAAGCTTCACAGATTAATCGAGTTTAAGCTTGAAGACCTTCAGAATCAGGTTCGCGATAAGGTTATTCAGAATGTAAAGGGTATAGTTGCAAACATACCTGCTACCACGGGTATGCCTGCCGTTCAGATTGAGCGCAATATTCCTATGGTTAATACCATGGCTGAGAGCAGCCTGAAGGCAGCTATTGAGCCTATATTCGGAATTGATATCATTACTACTGATGTAAGTGCTATTGAGCTTGATAAGACCAGCGTAGGCTATCAGGAACTCAAGAAGGTTACTCAGGATGTTACCACAGCTACTGTTGAGGCAAGAACTGCAGCAGAAGTTAAGAACATCGCTGCAATGCAGGAGATTAATGCAGAGAACATGAGAGAGACTCTTCGTATTCAGAGGGAGGAAGCTCAGTATGCTCAGCATCTTCAGACACAGTCATCTAATCTTGCGGCATATCAGATTGGAGCTCAGACAGAGGTTGGAGTAGCAGGCGCCAATGCTTTGGGACAGATGGGTGCAGCAGGAGGAACAACAATAAACGGAGACGGCGGAATGAACTTTACCGGAATGATGACCGGAATGGCAATCGGCGGAGCAATCGGTCAGAATATTGCAGGAACCATGAACGGTATGATGGCTCCTATGCAGAATATGGCTGCCGGTAATCAGGCTGCAGGCAATCAGCCTATGACCCCTCCTCCTATTCCTACATCAGCATATTATGTAGCTGTAGACGGACAACCTACAGGACCTTATGACTTAAATACTTTAAAGACTATGGCTGGATATGGGGCTTTTGCAAAAGAGAGTCTTGTATGGAAACAGGGTATGGCTGAGTGGAGTGCTGCAGCTAATGTGGCGGATTTGGCATCGGTTTTCGTAGTACCCGGTATGCCGCCCATTCCTCCTATGAATTAGTTCCTTTTAATATTTTATATTTTGTATTTATAAGAATAATAAGAATAGAAAAACCAAGGCTGACTGAGCCTTGGTTTTTTATATCACATCTTTAAGATTTTCTTGCTGCTTTCAAATTATCCCAAACATCATTCGGAATATACAGCTTGCCATATCCCGTGCCCATATCGAGGTCGGGCTTATTGTCTCCGTGGAAATCCGAGCCACCACTTATTGCTAGGTTATGCGCAGAAGCTAATTCGCGTACATAGCGTTCATCGGCCTGCGAGTGAGTGCAGTAAATTGCTTCTATACCAATAAGTCCTGCTTCCTTCATCTCTAAGATAAGTGTCTCGAGTTCTGACTTAGAGAAATTGTAGATAAGTGGATGGGCAAGTACCGGAATACCACCTGCCGCAATAGTAAGCTCTACCGCCTGAATAGGTGTAACCTTTTCACGGGGAACATATCCGGGGCATCCAGGACTTAAATATCTGTCAAAGGCTTCCTTAGTACTTTTGACGTAACCGTACTCGAGAAGATATCTCGCAAAATGAGCTCGGGTTAATACACAGTCCGGAAACATCTCTAACATTCCGCCGTAAGAGATTCCGATTCCGAGTGATGCAAGCTTTTGTGCCATTTTTTCATTTCTTCCGTCGCGGGAATTAATAAACTCTGACAGCTTGCCGTTAAAAGCGGTATCGTTAATATCAAAATCAAGGCCGACAACATGAACGTCACGGCCCATATATTCAGTTGAAAATTCAATGCCCGGGATAATCTCGGGTACAGCAGGAACTGTGCTGCCTTCAATAGGTACTGCAGTTGAAGGAAAAGGGACTGTGCCGTTTCTGAGTGATTCGGCATAGGCTAGGGCTTCGGTAAGACCGTCTGTTGTGTCGTGGTCTGTGAGCGCAAAAGCTGACAGTCCTTTTTCCATCGCATGAATTACAAGTTCTGAAGGCGTGAGAGTTCCGTCCGATTTGGTCGAATGGTTGTGTAAATCTATCATTGATTGACGCCTCTGTATAAAAATTATTGCTTACCCACAGTTAAGCGGGTAAGCAATGGTTGTTTTGTATTGAACGCTGCAGTTAGTTCTCGTCGTCCTCAGTGTTAGCAGTAAATACTGTGCGCTTTCTAGCCATCTCATCGCTTGCAAGATAATCATCGTAGGTAGTGATCTTGTCAACGATTGTTCCATCGGGAAGAATCTCGATGATTCTGTTGGCAGAGGTCTGTACAAACTGGTGGTCATGGCAAGAGAAGAGTGCTACGCCTGAGAACTTGATAAGTCCGTTGTTCAGTGCAGTGATTGATTCCATGTCAAGGTGGTTGGTGGGCTCATCGAAGATGAGGCAGTTAGCCTGCTGAATCATCATCTTTGAAAGGAGGCAACGTACCTTCTCACCACCGGAAAGAATCTTAACCTTCTTGACACCGTCTTCACCGGGGAAGAGCATTCTTCCGAGGTAACCACGTACATAGGTAACATCCTTAACGGGAGAGTAGCCGGTAAGCCACTCGGTAATAGTCATATCGTTATTGAATTCAGCTGTATTGTCCTTAGGGAAATAAGCCTGTGAAGTAGTAACACCCCACTTGAAGCTTCCCTCATCGGGCTCAAGCTCGCCTGCGAGAATCTGGAAAAGTGTAGTCTTTGCAAGTTCCTGTCCGCCGACAAAAGCAATCTTGTCATCATGTCCCATGATAAATGAAACATCATTGAGAACCTTTTCGCCGTTGATGGTCTTAGAAAGATGTTCAACAACGAGAACCTCGTTACCGATTTCACGCTCGGGACGGAAATCGATGTAAGGATATTTACGGCTTGAAGGACGCATGTCATCAAGCTGAATTTTTTCAAGTGCACGCTTACGAGAGGTTGCCTGCTTTGACTTTGAAGCGTTAGCAGAGAAACGTGAAATGAATTCCTGTAATTCCTTGATCTGCTCTTCCTTCTTCTTGTTAGCTTCCTTCATCTGACGAATCATCAACTGGCTTGACTCATACCAGAAGTCATAGTTACCGGCATAGAGCTGGATCTTACCGTAGTCGATATCAGCAATATGGGTACATACCTTGTTGAGGAAGTAACGGTCATGGCTGACTACGATAACGGTGTTGTCAAAGTCAATGAGGAAATCCTCAAGCCATGCAATAGCATCGAGATCAAGGTGGTTGGTAGGCTCGTCGAGAAGAAGAATGTCGGGATTACCGAACAATGCCTTCGCAAGGAGAACCTTAACCTTGAGAGAACCATCAAGGTCTGCCATGGTAGAGTAGTGATACTCAGTTCCGATTCCGAGACCGTTAAGAAGGGTTGCGGCATTACTTTCTGCTTCCCATCCGTCCATCTCAGCAAATTCTGACTCGAGCTCACTGGCACGGATACCGTCTTCCTCGGTGAAATCTTCCTTGGCATAGATAGCATCCTTTTCCTTCATGATTTCATAAAGGCGGGCATTACCCATCATTACTGTGTCGAGTACTACATTTGAATCATACTTAAAGTGGTCCTGCTCGAGAACTGAAAGTCTCTGACCGGGTGTGATTACTATCTCACCGTTGGTGGTATCAAGGGCACCTGAAAGAATCTTTAAGAAGGTTGACTTACCGGCACCGTTAGCACCGATGAGACCATAGCAGTTTCCCTCGGTAAATTTAATGTTAACTTCTTCGAAAAGAGCTTTCTTACCTACACGGTAAGTGACGTTGTTAGCACTGATCATTATTTATTACCTCATTTCAGATTTTAGTGCAGCTTTATAAAAAGCTTGATTTACAGACTCAAAACATTACTATTCTAATAGATAAGAAGATACGACGCAAGCAAAAGGCGTAAAAACGCACAAAAAACGCATATTTTTCAAGGGTTTCTTCTTGTTGAGTAATGATTTTATTTATGCTATCATAGGAACGCTAATATAAATTTGATATTTCGGATATAATTTCGGGAGGGATTTATGAATTGTACATTTTGCGGATCGCCTGTTGAGGAGGGCGCTCTTTTTTGTAAGAATTGCGGAACCACTTTGGTAAAGAACAGTAACGGGATAGAAAATCTTGGTGGCAGCGGAGCGCAGAATGCTGCGGCACAGAATACAGTAGCGCAGAATGTGGCTGCAGAGCCTCAGCCTATTGATGCATACGCACAGGTTAAATCACCTTATGCTCCTCAGGCTTCTGCTGCGCAGAACACTGCTTATGCACCCCAGAATAATTATGCGCAGAACGGATATGCTCCTCAGAATCCCTATGCACCTCAGAATCAGTCAGCACCACAGAATCCCTATGCGCCACAGAATCAGGCAGCGTCTCAGAATCCTTATGCTCCCAATAATGGTGCTGCACAGGGAGGAGCTTATGATCCCAATGCAGCATATGCAGCATTGTATGGACAGCAGGGCAGCTATCCTCAGAATGGTGTATACGGACAGCAGGGTGGATATAATCAGAATGGTTTTGGACAGACCGGTGTTTATACACAGCCTGTATACGGAAGTACCGGAGGATACGCTTATAGTGCACCTGCTGCATCTGTTAATGATGGTTCTACTCCTGTGCTTGTACTCGGAATTGTCAGCCTTGTGCTTTCATTTACTTTCTATTTCGGAATTGGTACGCTTATAACCGGAATTATTGCGATTGTTAAAGCAATAGCTTATAAGAAGCGCAATAACAAGATGACCGGTAAAGTTATAACCGGTATGATTCTGGCAATTGTTGGTCTTGTTGTATTTGTTATTTATACATTCATTTTAGTCATAGCAGTTATTGCGGCGCTGGGAGATTATTAATAAGTCCTGCTTATTAATATATTAAAAGTGTCGGGTGGATATGATGAAGAATAATGTTGAATTGTCGATAGAAGACAAGAAAAAAAGAAAGAGAAAGATTGCAATCAGAGTGATTGTTATAGTGGTTGCATTTATTCTTGTTTCAAACTGTATAGCGACAAAAATTATTTACGATTCTATTTTTTCAAGATATGACGGTACTCCGAGCTTTGAGGTGAATGAGTATTCTGCACTGATTGAGAGTAGAACCGCTATTGATATTGCTGAGGATGATGAGACTCTTAAAGGCTATTTTTATGATGTGTCCGATGAAAAGGGAATTATTATCATTGCCCCGGGATTACATGCGGGAGCAGATGATTATCTTCCTATGACAGGATATTTTGTTGAGGCGGGATGGGACGTGTTCAGCTTTGATCCTTTAGGTTGCTGTGAGAGTACAGGTAAATCTACTGTTGGATTTTCTCAGGAAATAATTGATCTGGATACAGTAATTACCTATGTAGAGGCCAATTTCCCCGATGAAAAGATTGTTCTTTTCGGACATAGCCGCGGTGGATTTGCAGTATGCAGTATGCTTGAGAGCAGTCACGATATTGAGGCTGTAGTTACTGTGTCGGGCCTTAACTCGGCGATGGAAGCAGTTATCGGATTGTCAGAGAGATATATCGGTAAGGCTGCAAATATCAATTATTTTAATCTCTGGGCTTACCAGGTAATCCTTTTTGATAAGGCGACCATGGATATTCAGGCAGATGATGCGATATCATCCAGTGATATTCCGGTACTGGTAATACAGGGATCTGAAGATCATACAGCACCTGCAGATGAGTACTCAGTCTATTCACATAATGATGAAATAGCATCAAATACGGTTGAATATATACTGTGCTCTGATGAGGGAAGTAACGGTCATACCGACCTTATGTTTGATGACGATGGTGTAAATGATGCAATGATGGCTGAAGTTATTGAGTTTTTCGAGGAAGCAATTGCAGAATAAATGTGTGAATAACGCACCGGCATTAAAAAGATTTATTGTTTGTCCCTAAATATGGGATGGATAATGCTTGAATACGTATAAGATTTTAGATATAATTAACTCTGTCTAACTATATTTAGGCAGAGTTTGTTTTTTTGCTCTGATAAATTGTTGGAAACGCTTATGGGGATACGCGTTTTTTTCTTAAAACATAACAGAGGTTAATTGATGAATATTTACACACAATGCTGTGGTCTGATTATTCTATTCATCCTGTTTGCGTTTGATATAAAACACAAGAAGGTTGGATTGTTTTCAGAGACAGTATACCTCAACACAATTTTTATAAATGCAGTCAGCGTAATAGTTGGTCTGTTGTCAGTTGTGGCATTGAATAACCAGGACTCATTTAATCATGCGGCTACCATGTTCTTTACCAAAGGGCACATGATTACTTTGATAATAGTTGGTTATGCTAATGTTGCTTACTTGATTTCGGGCTTTTATTCAAAGAGGCGACACCTGGAAGTTGTTATAAAGCATGCATGGCTTCCTGTTGCCGAGATTATTGCTGTTATTTTTGTTCCTGTCAGCTTCAAAAGTGCATTTGGTGGGATGTATGTTGCAGGAGCGGCAACAATTATTACTTTTATTGCTACACTTGGATATGTTGCACTGTGTATTTGGCTGGTTGTTAAGTGGAGAAGACGTCTGGGACGTCGACGTCGTGACTCCGTAATCGGATGGATGGTGGTTATGTCGTTTGCTGCCATCATAGAGCAGGCGATAGGTAACTTCTACTGTATAGATTTTGCATGTTCTATCGGTATGATGATTATCTACTTCACATTGGAAAATCCTGAGTCCAATATGGACAAAAACTATGGATGTTTCAACTCACACATGATTTCTCCGTATATGGCACAGCTGATGCATGCAAAAGAGACATTCTGCATGATTTATCTATCAATGGCTGACGCTAAGACGAGTGATGCTGATGAAGATCGTCTCAATGATAAGATTCGTCAGATTATTGACTTTGTAAATCAGTTCCCTTATGCCAAGGTATTTAAGCTTGTAGAGCAGGAATTTATATGTATTTTACCTGATGAAGGTAAGCTGCAGATTGTAGTATCGGGTCTTAGAAACAGATTCTATTATGACCAGTTCAGTATGTTTAACGAACAGGGCATAGTTAACAGTGAGTCTACTACTCCCAAATCTTTGATAGTAATGCTCAGTGACAGTACTGTAGCAGAAGAGCCTGATGATATTCTTAGAGTATTCCAGACATTAAGAGAATCCAACAGGGACAATATTACAAGTACCAGAATCAGATTGTGTAAGTCTCACTTCGATGAATTGAGAGAGAAGGAACAGATTATCCGCGAAATCAGAGAAGCACTTGATAAGGATCGCGTGGAAGTGTTCTATCAGCCGATTTATTCTACAAAGCACAAGAGATTTATTTCGGCAGAGGCTCTTGCACGTATCAGACGTGAGGATAATTCGATTGTACCGCCCGGAAAGTTTATTCCTATTGCGGAGGAAACCGGACTTATTCTTAAGCTTGGAGAGAGAGTATTTGAAAAGACCTGCAGATTCATTCAGACCGGACTTCCGGAACGTATGGGTATGGAGTATATTGAGGTTAACCTGTCAGTAATTCAGTGTGAGCAGCTTGACCTTGCTTCAAAGTATATTCAGATTATGGAAGAGAATCAGATTAATCCTCATTTCATCAATCTTGAGATTACAGAGACTGCTTCAATTCAGGCAAAGCGAAAGCTTCAGCAGAATATGAGGACTCTTATGGAGTATGGTGTAGAGTTCTCGCTGGATGACTTTGGTAACGGACATTCCAATTTGGACTACGTCATCGATATGCCCGTTGATATCGTTAAGCTTGATATGTCACTCATTCAGGCATATGAAAATGAAAAGAAGGCAAAGGCTGTTGTTCAGGCTGCTGTCCGAATGATTTTGGATATGGAGCTTAATGCTTTGACAGAAGGTGTTGAGACCAAGGAACAGCTTGATGAGATGGAGAGAATCGGTGTGGATTACATCCAGGGCTACTACTTCTCTAAACCTATTCCTGAAAATGAGTTCCTTGATTTCTTACAGAAGCATCAGGGCGAGGCTAGTTAATGATGGTGTAAAAATGGCCTTTTAAAATATTTTAAGTTTTTGAATTATTGTATTGACATTCCTATAGGGGTTGGATATAATATCATCTGTTGTGACAAACAACAGATATAAATGTGCGCGTAGCTCAGCTGGATAGAGCGTTTGACTACGGATCAAAAGGTCGGGAGTTCGAATCTTCTCGCGCACGCACAAAATGAACGGGATACACGAAAGTGTATCCCGTTTTCATGTAATAGGAAAATTCTTTCCTATTGCATGAAAACGCTCCGCGAGGATCGCACTGCGGCGGATAGGAAATTGTCGATAAATCGACCCGCCGCAGGCGGAGAATCTCGCAAGCGAGATTCTTTTTTGGCCGTCCGGCTTGACTCAAACATTGCTTCGCAATGTTCGAAGGTCTCGCCTGCCGGCTCGGTCGGTTCGTGGCATGCGGTCCACCGGACCGCACTCACCTTCTCGCGCACATGAATACATATATTATGTAAGGGATACACGAAAGTGTATCCCTTTTTTCATTGCAAATAGTATATAATAGATTTTGAGATTTAATTATATTTATGAAAGGGAAAAGATATGAAGATATTGATTTCTGAGACAACACAGTCTGAAAGAATTGCATTGATAAAGCAGTGGATATCTGAAGATGACAGTCTTGAGCTTGATGGACTTGATCTTTGGGAAATGTATGATGACTATATTAAAGGAAAGCGTGAGATAGCTGAGATTAATGCTACACTTGTAAATGAGTTTTACGCTGAGTAGATTTAGATATTTGTGATAAATGAGAAAGGTATGGAACCCATAGAATGAAGAAAGCGAAGAAAGATAAAAGTGTGATAATTGCAGCTGCTGTATTCATTTTGGCGGCATTAACAGTATTTATTGTACATAAGGCAGGGGCCGGTTCCTTCGTAGGAACTGCATGGGCATTATTTCCTCCGCTTGTGGCTATAATTCTTGCGTTGGTAACAAAGGAGGCGTATTCATCACTGTTTGTCGGCATAGTGCTCGCAAGCTTTATGGCGGCAGGGTGTAATTTTACCGAGACAGTCAATATTGTAGTGGTTGACGGACTTACCACTGCTGTTGCGGATAATGCCGGAATATTTATTTTCCTGGTTATCCTTGGCACGGTTGTCGCTCTCATCAATAAGACCGGAGCATCGAGAGCCTTTGGCGAGTGGTCTGAGAAGCATATTAAGTCGAGAAAGGCAGCTCAGTTTGCTTCATTTGTTCTTGGTATATTGATTTTTATAGATGACTATTTTAACTGCCTTACAGTAGGATCAGTAATGTCACCTGTTACTGACAGTAAGCGCGTATCGAGAGTCAAGCTCGCGTATATTATTGATGCAACTGCAGCTCCTATCTGTATGATTGCACCTGTATCATCATGGGCAGCTGCAGTATCGCAGTATGTTGACAGTGAAAACTATTCGGGAGTCGGACTGTTTATCAGAGCAATTCCGTTTAATTTCTATTCTCTTTATACACTTGTTTTCGTAGTCACAATCATAGCTCTTGGTTTTGATTATGGTAAAATGGCGGGATTTGAGATTAAGGCCAAAGAGACCGGTGATCTGAGTATGCTTGACGCGGCTACCGAAGATGAGAAAGAAGAAAAGAACGAGAGAATTATAGAAGAGGAAGGTCCTGCTAAGCCAAGAATCGGTAAGATGATTGATCTTATTATTCCGGTGATTGCACTTATAGTTTTCTGTATATGGGCCCTGTTAAAAATTGGTTATGAATCAATCGAAGGAACTGGAACCGTTATAGATGCACTTTCAGAAACAGATGCTACGGTAGGCCTTCCCTGGGGCGGTTTGATGGCGGTCATTTTCATAATGATTTATCTTTGTGTAAGACGAGTTATCAGCTTTAAGGATGCTATGGAATGTCTTCCCAAGGGATTTGTGGCAATGGTTCCGGCTATTACAATTCTTACCCTCGCAAGTTCGCTTAAGGGCATTACCAATATGCTCGATGCCAAGACATTTGTAGAATCAGTGATGGCAAGCATTCAGAATCTTGCATGGATTTTGCCTGCTGTTGTATTTGTTATTGCATCACTTATTTCTTTTGCAACCGGAACATCGTGGGGTACATTTGGAATACTTATTCCTATCGTATCGGCGGTATTCCCTGAAGGCAGCCCGTTATTCTTCGTAGGCATATCATCATGCCTTGCAGGTGCTGTATGCGGAGATCATTGTTCGCCTATCTCAGATACAACGATTATGTCTTCAGCCGGAGCACATTGTAACCATATTAATCACGTTGAGACTCAGCTGCCTTATGCACTCAGTGTAGCAGCAGTTTCTTTTGTGACATACTTAATAGCCGGAGCTCTCAGTAACATTGGACTTACCTGGGTATCAATTCCTGTCGGAGCAGTCGGAGTAGTCGTGTTCCTGATAGTTATGAAGAGAATTGTAAGCAAGAAACAGACCAGAGAATGAGGGATGGGCTCACAAATAAGTTATGGACCCCAAAAGAGTTAGTCTAAAAAATAAGGAGCGGATATGAAAACATTAACACTTGGTTCAACAGGTATACAGACACCTCAGAATGCATTTGGAGCATTACCCATCCAGAGAACAGATGCCGAAGAAGCAGTCAGAATTCTTCGTCGTGCTTATGAAGGTGGCATGACTTTTTTTGATACTGCGCGTGCATATAGTAATAGTGAGGAGAAAATTGGTCTGGCGTTCGGTGATATGTGGCCGACAATGAGAGACAAGGTATATATTGCGACTAAGACAATGGCACGTACTCCTGAGGACTTAAAGGAGCATTTGAATAAAAGCCTTGAACTGTTGAAGACAGATTACATCGATATTTACCAGATTCACTGTGTCGATCGCTGCTATGAGCCCGGTGACGGAACAGGCATGTATGAGGCTATGCTGGAGGCTAAGGCTGAGGGTAAGATCCGCCATATCGGTATAACCACTCATCAGCTTGCAGTAGCATTTTTGATAGTTAATTCAGGATTGTATGAAACCGTACAGTTCCCCTTCAGTTATCTTGCGAGTGAGAAAGAAATCGAACTCGTTAAGCTGGCTAAGGAAAAGAATGTCGGATTCATAGCGATGAAAGGTCTCGCAGGCGGACTGATAAACAATTCAAAAGCTGCCATGGCATTTATGACGGAGTATGATAATGCTCTTCCTATTTGGGGAATTCAGAAAATGGAAGAACTCGAGGAGTGGCTTGCATTTATGGATAATACTCCTGCTATGGATGATGAAATGCGAGAGTTCATTTCCCGTGAGCAGAAGGAACTCAGCGGAGAGTTCTGCAGAGGCTGCGGATATTGTATGCCTTGTCCGATGAAGATACAGATAAATAACTGCGCGAGAATGTCTCTGATGCTCAGACGTGCTCCGTCTGCTAACTGGCTTGGAGAAAACTGGCAGAATGAGATGAAGAAGATTCCAAGCTGCATTCACTGCAACAAATGTGCAAGAAAGTGCCCTTACGGACTTGATACACCTGCACTCCTTAAGAAAAACTATGATGATTATATCAGCGTACTGGCCGGCGAAACTACAGTATAGTATATAGCCGTTGATGGCGAGTAAAAAATAATTGCCACATATACCAAATTTCGCGTAAATAATCGTTATTTTTAACAGTATGTTGAACTGCCAAATAACTGTAAAATAGAATTGGTAAAACGTGTATGGAATCTCCCCTAAGATTCCGAAACAGTATCAGATAAGGAGTTCAAAGTAAAATGGGAAAGTTTGAAATTAAGACTACAGATGCAGGTTTTCGTTTTAATCTCAAGGCAGGAAACGGCGAAATCATCGCTACCAGCCAGACCTACAAGTCAATGGATTCATGCAAGAACGGAATCGAGAGCGTGAAGAAGAATGCTCCTATTGCTAATCTTGAGGATCAGACCAAGGAAGGTTATGCTGAAGAGAAGAATCCTAAGTTTGAGATTTATACCGATAAGGCAGGTGAGTTCCGTTTCCGTCTCAAGGCAAAGAACGGAGAAATCATTGCTACCGGCGAAGGATACAAGGCTCTTGCAGGCTGCAAGAATGGTATCGAGAGTATCAGAAAGAACGCTCCCGAGGCAGAAATCAAGGAAGTTTAATTCCTCTAAATTGCTGCTACAAGCAACATAATGTGATTTTTCAAGAGAGTCCGTATAATACGGGCTCTCTTTGTTTATGCTATGGATTTTGCGACTGATTCGTTGTATTATATTATTGATTTACTATGCAGACTTGTGCTCTGAACAGAGACAGGTCTTACAGACATTTACATGTTACAGACATAAATATTTTTTTGTGGAGAATAGAATGGGTAAAGAATCAGAACTTTGGGATATCTATGATGCGAATAAGGTAAAAACAGGACGCACCATGAAGCGAAATGATTGGACACTTGCGGACGATGAATATCATCTTACAGTGCTCGGAGTAGTATCAAGACCTGACAATACATTCCTTATCACCAAGAGAAAGATGGATAAGGCATGGGCTCCCGGATGGTGGGAGGTATCAGGTGGAGCAGCTATGGCAGGAGAGGAATCTATTGATGCAGTAAAGCGTGAGGTACTCGAGGAGACCGGTCTTGATGTTTCAGATGCTGAAGGCGGTTACAGATTTACATATCACCGTGAGAATCCAGGTAAGGGCGACAATTACTTTGTAGATGTATATCGTTTTGTGCTTGATTTTGATGAATCTGATGTAAAAGCACAGGAAGAAGAGACTGATGGATTTATGCTCGCTACACTTGATCAGATTAAGGAGATTGCAGAGCGTGGTGAGTTCTTGCACTATGACAGTATAAAGGCTGTATTTGATTAATATAGTTTGGGGACAGATTGAATACAATAATTCATAATTTTCAGGAGGATAATATGATTAAGCCGCAGATTGCACCTATGGGATGGAACAGCTGGGACTGCTACGGGGCAGCAGTAACAGAGGATATCGTAAGAAAGAATGCCGAATATATGGCAGAGAATTTGAAGGAGTTTGGTTGGGAATATGTAGTCGTTGATATTCAGTGGTATCAGCCGACTGCACTTACTCATGAGTATGAGCCTTTCGCAGACTTGAATATGGATGAGTATGGAAGACTTCTTCCTGCAGTAAACAGATTTCCTTCAGCAGCAGATGGTAAGGGATTTGCTCCGTTGGCTGAGTATGTTCATTCGCTTGGCCTTAAGTTTGGTATTCATATCATGAGAGGTATTCCCAGACAGGCAGTAGTTAAAAATACTCCTGTACTCGGAACAGATAAGACTGCTCGTGCTGCAGCAAGATCTAACAGTATTTGTTACTGGAATCCCGATATGTATGGTGTGACAAATGATGAGATCGGACGTGCATATTATGATTCAATCTTTGCGCTTTATGCATCATGGGGAGTTGATTTTATCAAGTGTGATGACATATGCAGAGAGCTTCCTCGTGAGGAAGAAGAGTTAAAGATGCTGTCAGCTTCGCTTAATGCCTGCGGAAGAGATATGATTTTATCACTTTCACCCGGACCGGCACTTATAGAGAAGTCAGAGCTTTATAAGGCAACTTCCAATATGTGGCGTATTACGGATGATTTCTGGGATGATTGGAAGCTGCTCTATGCAATGTTTGAGAGAGCAGAGAAGTGGAGCATTCATGCAGGTGCAGGACACTATCCCGATGCAGATATGCTTCCTGTAGGACCACTCAAACAGGATTACGATAAGGATAACTGGACTAAGTTCAGTGAAGATGAGCAGATTACCATGATGACTCTTTGGAGCATCATGAGATCACCACTGATGATCGGTGGTGAGATGAATGGATTTGACGAGTTCACACTTGGTCTTTTGACTAATGAAGCTATTCTTAAAATGCATGCCAATTCAAGACACGCACATCAGATGTTCCGCCGTGAAATTAATGGTATCGAGCATATAGTATGGTGTGCAACCAACAGTGACGGCGGTATGTATGTAGCTATCTTTAATGCAGGTGAAGAGGATAGTGATGTGAGCATTGCACTTGAGGAGCTTGAGATTTATGTTCCTGTGAGTGGAACAGAGCTTTGGAGCGGCCAGAGCGGCGAGTTCACCGAGGCTATAAATGTATCGATTCCTAAGCACGGTGCTATGGCATTTTTGCTTAAATAGTTATGAAAAGTGCCAGGATAGGCACAGATAATGATTGCTTGATCATAGATTGAAAATGAATTTGAAAAAGGTATAATGATGAAGACATTTGAACTTATTGCCCCATGTCATTTTGGTATGGAGTCAGTTCTTAAAAAGGAAATAGATGACCTTGGGTATGATATTACTGAGGTACAGGATGGACGAGTAACTTTCTTCGGTGATGCTGAGGCTATCTGCCGCGCCAATATTTTTCTGCGTACTGCGGAACGTATTTTGGTTAAGGTAGGAAGCTTTCACGCTGAGACATTTGAGGAACTTTTCCAGGGAACCAAGAAGCTTCCTTGGGAGGAGTGGATTCCTGCGGACGGTAAGTTCTGGGTTGCAAAAGCAGCTAGTGTAAAGTCTAAGCTTTTTTCTCCTTCGGATATTCAGTCTATTATGAAAAAAGCTATGGTTGACCGCCTTAAGGAGGTCTATCATATTAACTGGTTTAATGAGGATGGAGCATCATATCCGTTGAGAGTGTTTTTACTTAAGGATGAGGTGACAGTCGGACTTGATACGACAGGAGAATCGCTGCACAAGAGAGGTTATCGTAAGCTTACAGCTAAGGCACCTATTGCGGAAAATCTGGCAGCAGGACTTATCATGCTGACACCATGGCATGCCGACAGAATACTTATTGATCCATTCTGTGGCAGTGGTACCATTCCTATTGAAGCCGCATTGATGGCCGCTAATATAGCGCCCGGAATGAACAGAAGCTTTCTCGCTGAGAGCTGGAAGAATGCTATTCCTAAATCTCTGTGGTATGATTCGGTGACAGAGGCTCAGGATTTAATTAAGCATGATGTAGAGACGGATATTCAGGGCTTTGACCTTGACGATGAGATGGTTAAGATTTCAAGAGAGAATGCCAAGCTTGCCGGTGTTGAGAAAATGATTCACTTCCAGCGCAGAGATGTGGCACAGCTTAGTCATCCCAAGAAGTATGGATTTATTATTACCAATCCTCCGTACGGCGAGCGAATCTCTGATAAAAATGAGTTGCCGGCGTTATACGGAACAATCGGTAAGCGATATGCCGCACTTGACAGTTGGAGTATGTATCTCATTACTTCATATGAAAAGGCCGAGGAAGATATTGGACGTAAGGCTGATAAGAACCGTAAGATATATAACGGTATGATGAAGACATATTTCTATCAGTTTATGGGTCCCAAGCCGCCCAAGCGTCAGTAAGAAAGATGATATTATCAGGCAATATTGTCTGAAAAGAATTGCAGATTATGAAATTAGATATTGAAGAAGAGACAGTAGAAGAAAAAATAAAAAATATGACTGAAGAAGCTTCAGAAGAAGACTTCGAGGAAGAAAATTCAGAGGATGATTTCGAGGAAGAGAATTCGGAGGAAGACTTTGAAGAAGATATATTGGAAAAAGATATCATTGAAGATAATTCGACGGACAACTTCAAAGAAGTTTTAGAAGAAAAATTCAAAGAAGAAGCTTCGGAAGAGGATTTCGAGGAAGAGGTTTCTGAAGAAGAGTCTGCGGAAGGGACTTCAGAAGAAGACTTGAAGGAAGAATCTGAGGACGAGGCTGATTACGAACCTGATGAAAAATCTTCCCCAGTGTCAATGCCTGAAAAAAAGAAGCACAGAAAGTTAAAGACTCCGGTAATTGTTGGAATCATTTTGGCAGCAGTGCTTGCATTAGGATGTGCGGCGTGGTTTATAATCAGAAATTTCTTCCCCAATTTTTCACTGGTGCGCGGTGAGAGAAATATGACATTTGTTGCTGATGATACAGGAGTACATTCTGATTGGACGGTAATGGAACGCGTCAGTGCCGACACAGATGAAGGTTTCAGTATCAGACTCCCGGAAGGTGTTGCTGTATCGGATATAGCGATTGAGAATCATTACAGAGACAGGGCGTTGCTCATCAGATTATCCGGAGTAAAAGCAAGCGAATTTGTTGGCACGTATGTTACAGGTAATGTAAGTGATATTACTGTAGTGGCGTGGAAAGCCAAGGACAGCGAAATACTTGTTTCATTTGAGATGAGCCAGGTGTGGGAATATGAGGTTACTCAGAATGGCAGTGAATTGAAGATAAAAAATACTGCTGTCAGTGAGTTGTACGAAACTGTAGTAGTAATTGACCCGGTGTATTCTTCTGTAGCATCGGAAGATATAACTGCACTTGTCGCAGAAAGTGTTGCACAAAAGGCAGCTGAACAAGGAATAAAGGTTTATATAACCCGTGGTGCAGGCAGTGAGAGAAGTGAAGCCGAAAGACTGGCTCTTATTCTTGACACTGAAGCAGATTATGTGATTGGCCTTGATGTGGATTCAGATTCTGATACGTCAAAATACGGATTGAGTGCTGTTTATAACGACAGATTCTATAATCCTGATTTTGAAAATGCTGTATATGCAGATATTTTGCTTAAGAGCGTTGCTGAGGTTGCTAAGAACAGAGCGAATGTAATCGAGGCGGCTTCTGAGGATAGCCTGCTTATGCTTGTAAAGCAGCCTGCGGCAGGAATTAAGATTGGTTATATCAGCAACAGCGAGGAGTATTCTTTGTTACTTGATGAAAGCTACAGAGATACTTTGGCAACCGGTATTCTCAACGGAATAGTTGATGTGGTATCATCAGAGCAGTAAAGCAGATAAGCTTATACGTTGACGTACAGGTATATATTTTGTAAGTACGATAACAGATAGATTCGGAGAGTTAATTAGTATGAAAAAAATGATATTTGCTACCGGTAATATGGGTAAGATGCGTGAGATTCGCCAGATTATGGAAGATACCGGATATGAAATTTATTCAATGAAAGAGGCCGGAGTCAATCCTGATATTGTTGAGGACGGAACAAGTTTTGAGGAGAATGCACTTATTAAGGCAAGAGCAGTTGCAGCTTTGATTCCCGATGCACTTATACTTGCGGATGATTCGGGACTTGAGGTAGATGCACTTAACAAGGAACCCGGTATTTATTCTGCGAGATATCTTGGAGAAGATACTCCATACAGTATCAAAAATGCTGATATCATTCGCAGACTTGAGGGCGTTGAAGGTGCAGACAGAAGCGCCAGATTTGTGTGCGCAATAGGCGCTGTATTCCCGGATGGAACCGAGAAGGTGGTAAGAGCAACTATCGAGGGACAGATTGATTTCGAAGAAAAGGGCGAGCATGGTTTTGGCTTTGATCCTATTTTCTATGTTCCGGAGCTTGGTTGTACAACAGCAGAAATTCCCGAAGAAGAAAAGAATAAGATTAGTCATCGTGGTAAGGCACTTCGTCTGATGAGGGGAGAACTTGAAAAATATGAAGGTACTGATTGTAAGTGATACACACAGAAGCAATGCCAATTACTTTAAGGTCGTAGAGATGCATAAGCCGGATATGGTTGTGCATTGTGGCGATGTTGAAGGTTCTGAGTATGCGCTTTCCGAGGCGGCAGGATGTCCGGTTCATATGGTAAGTGGCAATAATGATTTCTTTTCATCACTTCCCAAAGAGATTGAAATAGAAATCGGCAAGTATAAATGCTTTGTTACACATGGGCATCATTATCATGTATCAATGGGAGCGGAAATGCTGGCTGATGAAGCCAGACACCGTGGAGTTGATATAGCAATGTATGGTCATACTCACAAGCCGGAAGTTCGTCATGAGGATGGTGTGATTGTAGTCAATCCCGGTTCATTGTCATATCCAAGACAGGAAGGCAGAAGACCGTCATATATTATTATGGAGATTGACAGGTTTGAAGATGTGCATTTTACAATAGCATACCTGTAGAAATCAGTAAAAATCAGTGTGAGTTTTTTGCCTCGTACATAAGTGTACGAGGCTTGATTTTTCTGTGTTGGTGTAATAGGAGTTAGAGGTAGATGGGAACCATTACTGCCGAAAAAACGGCAACTACATTAAATAAAAAAGAATTTATAAAGCTGGCTTGTAAGCTGGCATTTCCGATTATGATACAGAATCTTATCAGTACACTTGTTAATGTTGCTGATACGACTATGCTTGGAAATGTCAGTCAGACTGCAATGTCTGCTTCTTCGCTTGCGAATCAGTTTACATTTGTGTTGTTTTGCTTTTTCTTTGGAATGGCGACAGGTACTTCTGTGCTTTGTGGACAGTATTATGGCAAGGGAGATATGAAGACAGCTGAGAAAATTACAGGGCTTGCACTCAGAATGTCGATAGTAATTTCACTCATATCTTTTGTAATATCATTTTTCTTTGCCGGTCCGGTAATGAAGATGTTTTCAAGCTCACCGGACACAATCGAAGCAGGAGTGACATATCTGAAAGTAATTTCTTTCTCATATCTTTTTATGGGAATATCGCAGGTATATATGAGCTCACTTCGAAGCATTGGCAAGGTGGTAATCCCTTCAGTGACGTATGTTGTGTCATTGGCTGTAAATGTATTTTTTAATGCAACATTTATATTCGGATTATTCGGTCTACCCAAGCTGGGAGTTACAGGAGTTGCCCTCGGAACAGTAATTGCGAGAGTGGTCGAGGTAGTAATATGCTTCGTATATTCAATCTGGTTTAGTGAACTCAAAATCAGAGTTAAGTATTTATTTGCTAACGTTGGTGTTCTCTTAAATGACTTTATGAAGCTCAGTGTGCCGGCTGTTGCAAATGATCTAATCTGGGGACTGGCTTCATCGGTATTTGCTATTATCCTGGGCCATATAGGAGATGATATGGTTGCGGCTAATGCAGTTGCAGTCATGGTTGTTAATATCGGTGCGATTGCCTGCCGTGGATTTGCAAATGCAACGACGATTATTGTCAGCCAGGAATTAGGTCAGAATAATATCGAGAACGCGAAAATATACGGCAAGAGGATGCTCCATATTACTATAGTGGTCAGCCTTATCGGATGCGGAATAATAATGGCAATAAGACCGTTTATGATGATGTACTACAGCGATAAGATGACTGAAACAGCTGTTTCATATTTAGGAAGTCTGATGATAATGACTACCTGGCGCCTTGTCGGTGAAGGTATCAATACCTGTCTGATTTGCGGATGCTTCAGAGGTGGCGGAGACGCTAAATTCGGAATGATTATGGATGCTGTTTTTATGTGGTTGGTAGCGATACCGCTCATGGCCGGTGCGGCATATCTTCTTAAGCTTCCGCCGGTCATCGTTTATCTTGTGATGACTTTGGACGAGTATTATAAGATGCCTGTTGTAATCAATCATTTCAGAAAAAATAAATGGATGAAAAATATTACAAGAGATTTTGAGGAATGATTGCACGATTGAACAGATGGAAAAGGGATATAAATATACGCAAGAGTTGTTCTATATCTATTCCAGATCAAATGTATTAAGATAATAAAAAACTCAGTAAATCAGCGAAAATGCTTGAATTTACTGAGCTTTTTTAGTGTCGGGGTGACAGGATTCGAACCTGCGACCCCCTGGTCCCAAACCAGGTGCTCTAGCCAAGCTGAGCCACACCCCGATATAACAGCGACAATAGGCATTATAGTCGCCAACACCTGTCTGTGTCAAGGAAAATAATTGCACAAGTAATTCGTGAAATATTATTATTGAAATGTAGTAAGAGGTAGAATAAAATTTCAGCTAAGTAACAGATGATTTTGTGAAATTATGTTATAAGTTAGAATTTTTGGAGAATATTTGATGAAAATACTTGAACTTAACGGAAGCTGGTCTTTCAGACAAAACTGCAATGAAGAAACAACTGTGTATCCTGTACAAATCCCCGGATCTGTTCTTTCAGGATTGATTGATGCCGGAGCTATCGAAGATCCTTATTACAGAGAAAATGAATATGCCGTTCGTGATCTTTTTAAGAATGATTACACCTTTTTCAGAAGCTTTGAGCTTGATGATGAATTTATAGAGCAGGAGAGTATCGATCTTGTATGTGAAGGAATCGATACAATCGCTGATATTTATATTAACGACAATCATCTCGCACATACTGAAAATATGCATAGAACCTATCGTATTCCGGCAAAAGAAATGCTTAAGTCTGGAAACAACGAGATACGTATCGATTTCGTTGGTCCGTTAAAGTATATCGAGGAGTATGTGCCTGCGGAGAATAAAGAGATTACCAATGTACCTGCGGGAGGAATCGCGGGCAACCAGTATATTCGTAAGGCTCATTCAATGCTTGGATGGGACTGGGGTGCACAGCTTCCTGACTGCGGAATATGGCGACCTATTCGTATTGAAGGATATTCTGATATCAGAATTGATGATGTTAAGACTATTCAGAAGCATGAGGATGGAAGAGTCAGTCTGACTGTAAAGGTTGATTTTGATAAAAGGGCTGAAAAAAGATACAAGCTTTCAACAACTGTACAGCACGCGTGGGTTGGTAAAAAACGAGTATTCGCAACTCAGGCTCAGACCAGATCAACGCTGGTTAATATAGGAGATGATGGACTTACAGTTGCCTTTGAGATTGAGGAGCCTAAGCTGTGGTGGCCTAATGACCAGGGTGAGCAGAATCTGTATGACATCGATATTTCACTTAAGCCTGTGGGAATGTTGGCAGGCGGGGGTGCAAATGCTACTCAGATTAATAAGATTGAGCCTTTGTGCAGCAGGCATCTTACCATCGGACTTCGTACCATCACTGTATCGCAGGAGGAGGACGAGTGGGGACGAGAGTATGCCATGTGCGTAAACGGCCGTAAGATTTTCTCAATGGGTGCAGACTATATTCCCGAAGACTGTATTTATTCAAGAATTACACGTGAGCGTATCGAATATCTTGTTTCTTCGGCTGCACGTGTCCATCATAACTGCATTCGTGTATGGGGTGGCGGATATTATCCTTCGGAGGATTTCTATGATCTGTGCGACAAATACGGACTGGTTGTATGGCAGGATTTTATGTATGCATGCAACATCTATGAACTTAATGACGAATTCCGTGAAAATATAATTGCCGAGACAGTTGATAACATCAAGAGACTTCGTCATCACGCTTCTCTTGGAGTGTGGTGCGGTAATAATGAGATGGAGTCTGCATGGGTAGATTGGGGTTGGAGTAATTCTCATTCAGCATATCTTAAGGCAGATTATATCAAGATGTTTGAGGAGATTATTCCCGGAATTGTTAAGGAAGAGGATCCCGCGACAATGTATTGGCCTTCATCGCCTTCGTCAGGTGGATGCTTTGACAATCCGGGGGATGAGAATCGCGGAGATACTCATTACTGGGAGGTATGGCATGGTCAGAAGCCGTTCACAGATTATTTGAAGCATTATTTCAGATATTGTTCGGAGTTTGGTTTCCAGTCATTCCCTGAATTGAAGACTGTAGAGACATATACACTTCCTGAAGACAGAAACATTTTTTCTGCGGTTATGGAGAGTCATCAGAAAAATGATTCTGCAAACGGTAAGATGCTTTACTATATTTCTGAAAATTTCAGATATCCCAAGGATTTTGAGACACTGCTTTACACTACACAGATTCTTCAGGGTATTGCTATCAAAGCAGGAGCAGAGCACTGGAGAAGAAACAGAGGCCGCTGCATGGGTGCTATATACTGGCAGCTTAATGACAACTGGCCTGTAGCATCGTGGGCTAGTATTGATTACTACGGACGCTGGAAAGCACTTCATTATATGGCTAAGGATTTCTTTGCACCTGTTACCGGAAGCCTTCTTAAGACCGGTGAGGTGAACAAGGAATTCAGCGGAATACAGGCCTGGGCTGAAAATGAGAGTGCAGATGAGATTAAGGTAGCTGTGACCATGCAGGTAAAGAAGACGGATTTCACTGTGCTGCGCAAGACTGAGGCAGAGGCGGTGATGGCTCCATATTCATCAGTTATGGTGATTGATGAGGATTACAGTGAATTTGCCGATATGAGAAGAGAGGTCTTTGTTGAGGCAATCTATACATTTACCAAGCCGGACGGAACTACCGAGCAATTGGTTCAGATAGAAGTATTAGTACCCTGGAAATATATGCAATTGGAAAAAGCGAATATAGCAGTTGAAACCACTGAGGATGAAGAGAGCTATAATATTTGCGTGAATAGCGATAAGTTTGCTCCTTTTGTTACATTGGTGCTTGGCAGGGCGGATGCTCTTTTTGACAAGAATTGTTTTGCAATTACATCGAATGAGACTGTCTGCGTGAGAGTTGATAAAAAAGATGTATTCAGAGGTGAGATTGGCACAGCTAAAGAACTTAAGGATATGCTTAAGGTTATTGCTCTGCAGGATACATATATGTAACCAGGCGAGAGAGCAGTAGTATAAGAAAATTGTAAATGGTGCAGTTTTGTTAAATGAGATAAAGGCAACTGAAAGTTATTTTCAGTTGCCTTTGTTGGTTTTGGAAGCATCACTAAGATGGGGTAAGAGATTGATGTCGGAATCAGCATCAAGATCAATGACCAAGGCATCTTCACGATTGATAATGTCATTGATATGCTTTATATCTTGTTTTCTTACCACCGCGATTATTCTTTTTTGATCAAATAATTCAGTCAGTTTATCCAAGTAAGGCTGGCAATCACTTTCAAGAAAGCCTATTTCGTCTATTGTCACCCATTCGGAATCATCATTTATAAAATCCGCCAGAGCAGATACTCCATATATATTAAAACCATCCGGAACAGGACGCATTCTATTGCGCAATGACTGACTGTGAGGGTTAAATTCGCCAATCAGCGTGGGCTCTGCATCACCTATTTTACTCATATATACGGCTTTGCGTGGCACATTCCATGTTATTAGGCCGGGAGCACTGTCTGTTAAGCATAATTTATCTTTTAGCGCTTTTAGCAAAGTAGATTTTCCGCTTCCTATGGCACCTGTGATGACAATATGTTTTTTGCTCTGTATTTGGTTCTGTAATTGAGATTCGATGAAGTTTAAGTAATCAATCATAATAGAATTCTTGGTTTATAGGATAAAAAGGGGTTATAGGATAAATTGTGTTGATGGTGCATGAAAATGGCAATAAAAAATCCCGATGGAATAACCAACGGGAGAATATACAAGTGAGACACACGGGAATCGAACCCGTGACAAAAATCCTTATGGCACTTGATTTTGCTGAACGTTTTCTTCTGTTGGGGATAATTTGGGGATAATTTTCTTCATTAAGTCTTCAGATGCTTTCTTCTTTTGTTCTGTATTTTTGGCTATCTGATTGTGCTGATAAACTGTCTTGGCAA
The DNA here is from genome assembly GCA_002317155.1 of Lachnospiraceae bacterium UBA1721. Lineage (GTDB taxonomy): Bacteria > Bacillota > Clostridia > Lachnospirales > Lachnospiraceae > AC2028. The sequence goes on along the minus strand of DCIR01000012.1, from coordinate 109 downwards.
TGTTATCTGTTGCCCATCCACCAAGATACAACCAATCCTTTTCGGGTATAAGGGTGGACATTACTGTAGCAAAATAATGTCTCAACTTATGGATAGAAAAATGTTCAAT